>JALYMS010000001.1 GCA_030773535.1 Actinomycetota bacterium
GGCGCTGGATCTGTCGCTGCAGGGCAGCGGGGTGCACGCCTTCGACGTCGCGCCCGGCGTCGTCGACACCCCCATGACCCGGTCCATGGCCATCTGGCGGGACTTCACCGACTGGACCCCGCCGGAGCGCGTCGTCGAGCTGGTCGCCGCGATCGCGGCCGGGGAACTCGACGCGTGGGCCGGCCGCTTCGTCCGGGCGGGGAAGGACGATCTCGACACGCTCCGCTCGCTCGCTCCTGAGGACGCCGACCGCCAGCTCCGCCTGCAGCCCTACGGGGACGACGACCCGGTGGCCTGACCGGGGTCGCAGGCGACCTCCGGCCGGACTCCCGGATCGAGCGGTGGCAGGGGACGCCGGAGTGGCGCCTGCCGGCGCAGCGCCCTCGGAGACGACGCGGCGGTGCGCAGGCGCGTGTCCCCGTACGTCACTCCGCCTCGCACTACCCAGGCCCAGACCGCGAGCCACGAGAACACGCCGCGCTCGAGGACCCAGACCGGTGCCCAGAGGGCTGCGCCGGCCGGGAAGACGGTGCGGCCACCGGCCCGCCTGCGCCCTCGCTCGGCCACGGCCACCACGGCCGCGACGAGGGTCACCAGGCGTCGCCGCCGTCGCGCTGCCGAGTGCAACACCACCGGCCACACGGCCAGAGCGCCGGCCAGCCGCCATGGCTGAGCGAGGTCGTCGTAGGCCTGGCGCGGCCGCTGGGACCAGAAGTGCGCCGCCGTGGGCGGACGGCGGGACACGAAGACGTCGGCAGCGGAGTGCTCGCGCCCACCGTGCGCGCGGATCGTGCGCACCATCTCCAGATTCTCGAACAGGACGTCGCCGCGGTAGCCGCCCATGGCGAGGAACGTGCTGCGCCGGATCCCGAACGTTCCGGGATAGTCCGCCGCGAGGGCCCGGTTGAGCAGCGTGCGGCCGGTGTCCCACCGCGCGTGCCACGGAGCGGGAGAGAAGACGTTCTGCGGCCGGACGACGTCGGCCGCTTCCAGCAGGAGCAGCACCCGTTCCAGGGCCGCCCGGTCGTAGCGGACGTCGTCGTCGGCGAGGACCACCCGCTCCCTCCGGGCCGCACGGACGCCGGTGACCACGCCGGCGACCTTGCCGTTGGCGCCGGGCCAGGGTTCCGGGCGGAGGTGGCGGACGACGCCGCGCCAGGCCTCGGCATGCCGGTCGAACATGTCCGGCGGTGACCCGTCGACGACGGTAACGGGGATCCAGGAGCTCAGCCGGCGCAGGTATCCGCTCAGTTCGGTCAGCTCCGCGTCGTCGTGCCAGCGCAGGGGCAGCACGTACTCGCCGTCGAGCTGCATCGGTCCGCCCTCAGCCCAGGCGGCGCGCGGACACGCCGACCTCGCGCAGAGAGCCGCGTCTGGCCGACCAAGCGGCGAGCACGTGCTCGGCGAACCGCCGATCGAGCTCCACCGCGGTCGCGGCGCCCAGGAGGACGTCGGGCAGCAACTCCGGCTCGTCCTCCACGAGGCCGCCGCACATGTCGTGGGCGGCGATCTGCTCGTGGACGGCGTCGGCCTCGACGTGCTCGTCGAAGAAGCACGTCGCGTCCGGGCCGAAGCCGAGCCGGCGCAGGCCCGCCCCGTACCGGCGGTTGGGCACCGTGGATGTCATCTCGTAGGCCGCGAGGTGACCCACGACCGCGCCCCGCAGGCGGCGGTGCAGCCCGAAGAAGGACATCGCGTTCACCGTCGCCAGCGTCACGGCCGGCACCCGGTCGAGGTGGGCGCCGTAGGTGTGGTCGAGGCCCAGTGCGCGCATCGACCCGGCGAAGAGCACCGAGTGCATCCGATCGAGGCGTCCGCCGCCGTACTCGTCCATCTGCACCTCGACCAGCGCGGCCTTGGCCCGGCCGGTCAGCCGGGGAAGAGCCCAGGTGTGCGGATCGGCTTCCTTGAGCTGGTACACCGACCGGTGCACCAGAAACTCCCGGAACTGGCCGACCGACGCACGACGGGCCAGGAAGGCCGACAGGGAGGGCCCGTCGTCGCCGGCCGTCAGCGTGGCGAGCGCGTCCGCCACCGCCGGGGCGGTGGGGCAGGGGAGCGCCGGCATCGGCATCTGGGAGCGTAGCGCTCCCTCGAGCAGCCGCTCGAGCACCCTCCGGACCGAGAGCAGCTCCGGCGACCACTCGTGGTCTGGATCGACCCCCTCGAAACCCTGGTAGTGGAGTTCGTACAGGACGAGGAGCGACAACTGGACGTCCTCGTCCCCGAGGACGTCGGCCGGCGGGTCGCCGGCCAGCCGGCCGGCATCCGCTTCCACTTCGGGCAGCCGCGCGTCGTCGCCACCGAGCACGGCGCACAGCCCGCTGCTCAGCGGTCCCCGTGGCATGGGCAGGCGCACGCGATCCTCCTCCGGTGCGGACCCGGAGGGAGCCGTGCAGGTCTGGGCTGACCTGCGCGGTCGTCGAGCCGGGTGAGCGCACTGCTTTGATAACCCGCGCTCCGGGCGCTGTCGAGCCGGATCCACGCGACCGGGGGATCACGGCTGCTTGCGGTACACCGCCACGTAGGTCTCGCTGGAGTCGGTGAAGGGGCGGCCGGACCAGTCCTCGAAGCGCTCCTCCAGCCGCAGCCCCGCCATCCGGGCCATCAGGTCGAGCTCGCCGGGCCACACGTACCGGTGATCCGCCGGCAGCACACGCACGCCCCCGTCGGTGAACGCGAGCTTGCTCGTGCTCATCCGCTGGTCGGCGGCGTGCAGCCGGATCACCTCGAGGATCACCTGGCGACCGGTCAGCTCGTGCACCCGGATCGACTGCCCGCGCAGGAACGCGGCCGGATCGGGCACCCAGTTCTCCACGAGGAAGACGCCACCGTCCTCGAGATGAGCGGCGGCGTTGGCGAACACCGCGACCTGTGCGTCCTGGGTCGGCAGCGCGTTGATGGTGTTGAACGCCAGGACGACGACGCGGTACCGCCGGCCGGTCGTGGCCGCGGTGAAGTCCCCGATCTGGATCCGGAGGGCCTCGCCACCCGCCTTCGCGCGCAGGCGCTCGACCATCTCCGGGGAACCGTCGATGCCGTCGACCTCGAGCCCCCGCTGCACCAGCGGCAGGGCGAGGCGGCCCGTGCCGATACCGAGCTCCAGGACGGCGCGGCCCTCGGCGTACCCGACGATGCACTGGACCGCGGCGTCGGGCTCGAGGCCCTCGTAGACCTCGTCGTACACCTGGGCGACGTTGCGGCCGTACTCCGACGGGTCGAATTCCCTGGCCATGCCCCCCTCTACCCGGCGATTCGGTCCCGATACACCGCCGGAGGCTCCATGGATCTACGGCCGCGCGCCGCCGGGGCCCCGGTCAGAAGATCGTGGCCAGGGCCCGCGGAGCGATGTCCACAGCGACGGCGGTGTCGGCGTCGAGCTCCAGCAGTTCGCCGTCGAGCTGCAGCGGCATGGGCGCCAGAGCGGTGAACGCGAAGTGGGTGGCCTTGGGCTGAGGCCCCAGCCCTCGGGTTGCCGCCCGGATCGCCATCGCCAGGACCCGCAGCTTGCCGGTACGGCGCTGGGTGATCACCTCGAACCGGCCGTCGTCGGGTCGCCCGTCCTCGCTGAGGATCGCGTACTTGGCCATCTCGGAGATGTTGGCGAAGACCAGTGAGTCGATGCTGCGCCGGCGTCCGTTCTCCAGCCGGATGGGGAACGGCCGGAAGCGGGAGAACGCCCGGACGACCGACACGATCTCCCGCCACGAGCCCTTGCCGCCCTTCTCCAGGTCGACGGCGACGACCGGCGTCAGCCCCACGCCGATGTAGGAGTGCGCGTACCGGACCATCGCGCTGGGTCCGCTGCCGACGGTCAGCCGGAGCAGGTCCATCCGGCGGACGTCCCCGGCGACGATGGCGTCGGCCAGCGGCTGCTCCCGCGTCACGCGACGGTGGTCGTTGGCGTTGCCCGCGGCACGTACCGCACAGACGGCGTGCTCGTTCGCGGCGTCCATGACGCCGTTCACCACCTCGTTGTAACCCCCGTCCCCGCTGACCGAGACGATCAGCGGCCGCCCCGACCCGGCGGCCTCCCGGGCCAGGTCGCGGGCATGCCCGGCATGCTGGGTGGGGGAGAGCTCCAGCGGAACGGCCGGCAGCCGCGAGGCCAGCTGGGTGCGCAACTCCTCGGCCGCCTGCGGAGCGTTCCCCGTGCTCTGCGGGTTGAAGATGAGCACGATGCGGTCGAACGAGGTCACGAGCGGTCTCTGCCCAGCTCGCTGCTCCCGCAGACCTCGTGTGGCCACCGCTCCGGGGTTTGAACGTCCATCCGCACTCGTGCATAATCATGCAACGTGACCACAGGGCGGACGTGGACGGTCGGAGTCACCGGCGCCACCGGCTACGCGGGGGGCGAGGTGTGCCGGCTACTGGCCGGTCACCCGAACCTCCGCCTCGCCGGGGTGCACGCCAACTCCAGCGCCGGCCGACGCCTGGGCGAGCTCCAGCCCCACCTGCTGCCCTACGCCGACCTCGAGGTGCAGCCCAGTGACGCCGGCTCCCTGGCCGGCTACGACGTCGTCGTCCTGGCGCTGCCGCACGGTGAGTCGGCCGCGATCGCCGCGCAGCTCTCCGACGACACCTTGGTCATCGACTGCGGCGCGGACCACCGGCTCAACGACCCGGCGGCCTGGGCGCGCTGGTACGGCGGCGAGCACGCCGGTTCCTGGCCGTACGGGCTGCCTGAGCTGCCCGGCCAGCGGGAGAAGCTGGCAGACGCGCGCCGGATCGCCGTGCCCGGCTGCTATCCGACGTCGGTGACCCTGGCGATGGCCCCCGCGCTGGCCGCCGGGGCGGTCGAGCCGGACGTCGTCGTGGTCGCGGCCAGCGGGACGAGCGGCGCCGGGAAGTCCGCCAAGCCGCACCTGCTGGGCAGCGAGGTCATGGGCTCGGTCAGCGCGTACGGCGTCGGGGGGGTCCACCGGCACACACCGGAGATGATCCAGAACCTCTCGCAGTCCGCCGGGGCGCCGGTGACCGTCAGCTTCACCCCCACGCTCGTACCCATGAGCCGGGGCATCCTGGCCACCTGCTCGGCCAAGCTGTCGACGGGCACCGACGCCTCGACCGCGCGGGCGGCCTACGAGAAGGCCTACGCCGACGAGCCGTTCGTGCACCTGCTCCCCGAGGGGCAGTGGCCGACGACGGCCGCCGTCCTCGGCGCCAACACGGTGCAGCTGCAGCTCGCCGTCGACGCCGACGCCGGCCGGCTCGTGGTCGTCGTCGCGGTCGACAACCTGACCAAGGGCACCGCCGGCGGGGCGCTGCAGTGCGCCAACCTCGCTCTCGGCCTGCCTGAGACCACCGGTCTGCCCGTCGTAGGAGTCGCGCCATGACGTCTTTCGCACCAGAGGATGCCCGATGAGCACGACCGCCCCAAGGGGCTTCTCCGCCGCCGGCGTCGCGGCAGGGCTGAAGTCCAGCGGCGACCCCGACGTCGCCGTCGTCCTCAACCACGGTCCGGACGACGCCGCCGCCGCCGTGTTCACCACCAACCGCTTCCCCGCGGCTCCCGTGCTGTGGAGCCGCCAGGTCCTGGCCGGGCAGCGCGCGCAGGCCGTCGTCCTCAACTCCGGCGGTGCCAACGCCTGCACCGGGCCCGAGGGGTTCGCCGACACCCACGCCACCGCCGAGCACGCCGCCGCGGCCTTGGAGCTCGGCGCCATCGACGTCGCCGTCGCCTCGACCGGGCTGATCGGCGTGCGGCTGCCCATGGACAAGCTCACCGCCGGGATCACCGCCGCCGTGCAGGCGCTGTCCGAGGACGGCGGCCCCGACGCCGCCCGCGCGATCATGACCACCGACTCCGTGCCCAAGACGACCGTCCAGTCCCGGGACGGCTGGACCGTCGGCGGCATGGCCAAGGGCGCCGGCATGCTGGCGCCCTCGCTGGCGACCATGCTCGTCGTCCTCACCACGGACGCCGTCGTTCCACCAGACGTGCTGCAGACGGCCCTGAAGGCCGCGACGAGCGTCTCCTTCGAGCGGGTCGACTCCGACGGTTGCCTGTCCACCAACGACACGGTGATCGTGCTGGCCAACGGCGCCAGCGGGATCACGCCCAGCGCCGACGAGGTCACCGAGGCGCTCACCGCCGCCGCGACCGACCTGGCGATGCAGTTGCTCGCCGACGCCGAGGGCTCGACCAAGGACATCGCGATCAGCGTCCGCAACGCCGCCACGGTGGAGGACGCCCTCACCGCCGGCCGGGCGTGCGCCCGGAACAACCTGCTCAAGACGGCGCTGTTCGGCAACGACACGAACTGGGGCCGGGTGCTCGCCGCGATCGGCACCACCGACGCCGTCTTCCAGGCCGACGCGGTCGATGTCACCATCAACGGCGTCACGGTCTGCCGGGGCGGCTCGATCGGCGATCCCCGCGAGGACGTCGACCTGACCGGCCGCGGGATCACCATCGACGTCGACCTCAAGGCAGGCGCCGAGCAGGCCACGATCTGGACCAACGACCTCTCGGTCGCCTACGTCCACGAGAATTCGGCCTACTCCACATGAGCACCGACCACTTCGAGGGCCAAAAGCACGCTTTTGGCCCCTCCGGGGACGGCGCCCAGGACCCCACCCCGCCCGACGTCGCCGTGGACGAGGTGGCGCCACGCAGGAGGATCGGCACCCCGCGGGTCATGCGCACGCACGACCCGGAGGGCGACGCCCGCAAGGTCGCCGTACTCACCGGCGCGCTGCCCTGGCTCAAGGAGTTCCACGGCAACGTCGTCGTCGTCAAGTACGGCGGCCACGCGATGGTCGACGACGCGTGCCGGCGCGCGTTCGCCGAGGACATGGTGTTCCTCCGGACGTGCGGCATCCTCCCGGTCGTCGTGCACGGCGGCGGGCCGCAGATCTCCGCGATGCTGAGCCGCCTGGGGATCCCGAGCGAGTTCCGGGGGGGACTCAGGGTCACCACCGAGCAGGCGATCCACGTCGTCCGCATGGTGATGGTCGGCCAGGTGGGCCCGGAGGTCGTCGGACTGATCAACGAGCACGGCGGCCGCGCGGTCGGCCTGTCCGGCGAGGACGGCGGGCTGTTCACCGCCGCCCGCACCTCGGCGGTCGTCGACGGCGAGCCGGTCGACATCGGCTTCGTCGGCGACGTCGTGGCGGTGGACCCCACCCCGGTGACGGCGCTCCTGCAGGCGGGCCACATCCCGGTGATCTCCGGCGTCGCGCCCGACGCCACCGGCCAGCTGCACAATCTCAACGCCGACACCGCGGCGGCAGCGCTGGCGGTCGCACTCGGCGCGGTGAAGCTCGTCGTCCTCACCGACGTCGAGGGGCTCTACGCCGACTGGCCCGACCGCGACTCGCTGGTGGAGCAGATCGACGCCCGCGAACTGGCCGATCTCCTGCCGTCGCTCGACGCCGGGATGGTGCCGAAGATGGCCGCCTGCCTGCGGGCGGTTGAGGGCGGTGTGAAGCGCGCGACCGTCGTCGACGGGCGCATGCCGCACGCCCTGCTGCTGGAGATGTTCACGACCGAAGGCACCGGGACGATGGTCGTCCCGGCGACGACTCCTGAAACAACGACCGAGAAGGAGGGCACAGCACCATGACGCGCACGGAGGAGCTGGCCCGCCGCTGGTCGGCCGTGATGATGACCAACTACAAGGTGCCGCCGGTCGCGCTCGTCCGCGGCTCCGGAGCCACGGTCACCGACGTCGACGGCCGCGAGTTCACCGACCTGCTCGGCGGCATCGCGACGACGATCCTGGGCCACGCCCACCCGAAGGTGGTCGAGGCGATCCGCACCCAGGCCGGCAAGCTGGGGCACGTCTCCAACCTGGCGATGCATGAGCCGGGCCTGCTGCTGGCCGAGCGGCTGCTGGACCTGGCCGGCCGCCCGGGCCGGGTCTTCTTCTGCAACTCCGGCGCCGAGGCCAACGAGGCGGCGTTCAAGATCAGCCGGCTGACCGGCCGGCCCGAGGTCATCACCGCGGAGGGCGCGTTCCACGGCCGGACCATGGGGGCGCTGGCGCTCACCGGGCAGCCGTCGAAGGCGGCTCCCTTCGCCCCCCTGCCCGGCGGCGTCCGCTACGTGCCCTTCGGCGACCCCGGCGCGCTGGCCGACGCGGTGGGAGAGCGGACCGCGATGGTGCTGCTGGAGCCGATGCTCGGGGAGGGCGGTGTCCTGCCGGCACCGTCGGGCTATCTCGCGGGTGCGGCCGCCAGGGCCAAGGACGCCGGCGCCCTGTTCGCCCTCGACGAAGTGCAGACCGGCGTGGGACGCACCGGGCATTGGTTCGCACACCAGGCCGACGGACTGCAGCCCGACCTCATCACCCTCGCCAAGGCCCTCGGCGGCGGACTGCCCATGGGGGCGACGCTCGCCTTCGGGGGGGCGGCGGACCTGATGACCGCAGGCGCCCACGGCTCGACGTTCGGCGGCAACCCGATCGCCGCGGCAGCCGCCCTGGCGGTGCTCGACACGATTCGCGACGAGGGGTTGCTCGAGCGTGCCAAGGAGCTCGAGCACCGGTTCACCGCGGGCATCGAGGCGCTCGGCCACCCGGGCATCGACGGCGTCCGGGGGAGGGGCGCGCTGCTGGGCGTCGTCCTGACCGCCGACGTCGCCGCCGCCCTGGAGGAGGAGCTGCGCTCGGCCGGCTTCCTCGCCAATGCCGTTGCGCCGGGCGTGCTCCGCCTCGCCCCACCGCTGGTCCTCACCGACGCGCAGGTGGACGCCTTCGTCGCGGCTCTTCCTTCGGCTCTGGACACGGCTCTCCGGGGGGCGGACCAGTGAAGACGACGGTCGAGCGAGCATCGCAGGGAACGCCGGCGACCGAGGAGCGGAACGAGCCCGGAGTCGAACAGTGGGCACAGTGACCCGGCACTTTCTCAGGGACGACGACGTCAGCCCGGCCGAGCAGGCCGAGGTTCTGGCGCTAGCCGCCTCGCTCAAGGCCACCCGGCACACCGCTGAGGCGCCCACGCCGCTGGCCGCGCCGAACGGCGTGCCCAGGGCGGTGGCCGTCCTGTTCGACAAGCACTCGACCCGCACCCGGGTGTCCTTCTCCGTCGGCGTGGCGGAGCTCGGTGGCTATCCGCTGGTCATCGACGCCAGCAGCAGCCAGCTCGGCCGCGGCGAGCCGGTCGAGGACACCGCCCGCGTGCTCGACCGCCAGGCTGCGGCGATCGTCTGGCGCACCTTCGGCCAGGACCGGCTCGACGCGATGGCCTCGGCCAGCCGCGTGCCGGTGGTCAACGCGCTCACCGACACCTACCACCCCTGCCAGATCCTGGCCGACCTGCAGACGATCGCCGAGCGCAAGGGGAAGTTGGCCGGGCTCACCCTGACCTACCTCGGCGACGGCGCCAACAACATGGCGCACTCCTACCTGCTCGGTGGCGCCACCGCGGGCATGCACGTGCGCATCGGCTCGCCGGAGCCCTTCCAACCCTCCAAGGTCGTTCTCGAGCGGGCCGAGGAGATCGCGGCCGAGACAGGCGGTTCGGTGCTCTGGACTGCCGAGCCGGCGGCGGCCGCTGAGGGGGCCGACGTCCTCGCCACCGACACCTGGGTGTCCATGGGGCAGGAGGGTGAGTACGAAGCCCGGATCGCACCGTTCCTGCCCTATGCCGTGGACGACGCCGCGCTGGGCCGGGCCGCCGAGGGCGCCGTGGTCCTGCACTGCCTGCCCGCCTACCGGGGCAAGGAGATCGCCGCCTCGGTGATCGACGGGCCGCAGAGCGCGGTGTGGGACGAGGCCGAGAACCGGCTGCACGCCCAGAAGGCCCTCCTCGTCTGGCTCCTGGAGCACTCGTCATGACGACGGCGCTCACCAGATCGGCTAGACAGGCGCGGATCGCCGAGCTCATCGGGGCGGAGGAGATCACCTCCCAGACCCAGCTGGCCGCGCTGCTGGCGGAGTCCGGCATCGAGGTCACCCAGGCCACGCTGTCCCGCGATCTGGAGGAGCTGGGCGCGATCAAGCTGCGCGGCTCCGACGGCGCTCCGGCCAGCTATGTGCTGCCGCCCGAGAACGCCCCGCTCCGACCGGCCCAGGCCGCCCCGGCGCGGCTCACCCGGCTGCTGGCCGACCTGCTCACCAAGGCCGAGGGCAGCGCCAACCTCGCGGTCCTGCGCACCCCCCCGGGCGCCGCGCAGTTCCTCGCCTCTGCTCTGGACAAGGTCGGCCTGCCCGACGTCCTGGGCACCATCGCGGGGGACGACACTCTGCTCGTCGTCTCCCGCGAGCCGGACGGCGGACCGGCCCTGGCCGACCGTCTCCGTGCGCTCGCCGAGCGCACCCCCGCCATCTACCCCGAACTCAAGAACGATCTGGAAGAGAGTGCATCGTGAAGGAACGCGTCGTCCTGGCCTACTCGGGAGGCCTCGACACCTCCGTGGCCATCGGCTGGATCGCGGAGGAGACCGGCGCCGAGGTGATCGCCGTCGCCGGTGACGTCGGCCAGGGTGGCGAGGACATGGACGTCATCCGTCAGCGCGCCCTCGACTGCGGGGCCGTCGAGTCGATCGTGGCCGACATGCGCGACGAGTACGCCGACGAGTTCTGCCTGCCCGCGCTGCAGGCCAACGCCCTCTACATGGACCGCTATCCGCTGGTCTCGGCGCTGTCCCGGCCGCTGATCGTCAAGCACCTGGTCACGGCCGCCAAGTACCACGGCGCCTCGATGGTGGCCCACGGCTGCACCGGCAAGGGCAACGACCAGGTGCGATTCGAGGTCGGCATCGGCGCGCTCGGGCCGGACTTGAAGGTGCTCGCCCCCGTGCGTGACTCCGGCATGACCCGCGACAAGGCGATCGCGTTCGCCGAGGAGAAGGGGCTGCCGATCGCGACGACGAAGAAGTCGCCGTACTCGATCGACCAGAACGTCTGGGGCCGCGCGGTCGAGACCGGCTTCCTCGAGGACATCTGGAACGGCCCCATCGAGGACGTCTACGAGTACACCCAGGACCCCACCGTGCCGAAGGAGGCCGACGAGGTCACCATCGGCTTCACCGCCGGCGTGCCGACGTCGATCGACGGCAAGCACGTGACCATGCTGCAGGCCATCGAGCAGCTCAACGCCCGCGCCGGTGCGCACGGCGTCGGCCGGCTCGATATGGTCGAGGACCGGCTGGTCGGCATCAAGAGCCGTGAGGTCTACGAGGCGCCGGGGGCCATCGCCCTGATCACCGCTCACCAGGAGCTCGAGGCGGTCACCGTCGAGCGCGACCTGGCCCGCTTCAAGCGGACCGTCGGTCAGCGCTGGGCCGAACTGGTCTACGACGGCCTCTGGTTCTCCCCGCTCAAGCAGTCGCTGGACGCCTTCGTCACCGAGTCGCAGAAGCACGTCACCGGCGAGATCCGGATGACCCTGCAGGGCGGCCGGGCCACGGTCACCGGACGGCGCAGCGAGGCCTCGCTCTACGACTTCAACCTGGCCACCTACGACACCGGCGACACCTTCGACCAGGGCCTGGCCAAGGGCTTCGTGCAGCTGTGGGGCATGCCCTCCAAGCTGGCCGCCGCCCGTGAGCAGCGGCTGCACGGCGGCAGCGCGTGACCTCGGCCACCCCATCCTCCGCCGCCACACCGGGCATCCTCGCCCCAGCCTCCCAGACCCGGCTGTGGGGCGGTCGCTTCGGCGGCGGTCCCTCACCGGCGATGGCGGCGTTGTCCAAATCCACCGACGTCGACTGGCGGCTCGCCCCCTACGATCTCGCGTCGTCGCGCGCGCACGCGCGGGTGCTGCACCGGGCCGGGCTGCTGACCGACGACGAGCTCGAGCAGATGGTCGGCGCGCTCACCGAGCTCTCGGCCGAGGTCGACGCGGGCACGTTCGGGCCGATCGAGGCCGACGAGGACGTCCACGAGGCGTTGGAGCGGGGTCTGCTGGACAAGCTCGGGCCGCTGGGCGGCAAGCTGCGCGCCGGGCGCAGCCGAAACGACCAGGTCGCCACCGACCTGCGGCTCTACCTCCGGCACAACGTGCGTGCCCTGGTGGGGGAGTTGGCGGCCCTGGAGTCCGCACTGATCGGCCTCGCCGAGCGGTACTCCGACGTCGCAGCCCCGGGCATGACGCACCTGCAGCACGCCCAGCCAGTCCTCATCGCCCACCAGTTGCTCGCGCACGCCCATTCGGTCGTCCGGGACGTGGACCGGCTCCAGGACTGGGACCGGCGGACGGCGGTCAGCCCGCTCGGCGCCGGCGCGCTCGCCGGCTCGTCGTTGGAACTGGATCCCGACGCGGTCGCGGTCGAGCTCGGCTTCGACCGCGCCTCGGACAACAGCATCGACGCGGTGAGCGACCGCGACTTCGCCGCGGAGTTCTGCTTCGCCGCCGCGCTGCTCGGCGTCCACCTCTCCCGGCTGGGGGAGGAGGTCGTGCTCTGGACGTCGACCGAGTTCGGCTGGGCGCGGCTGGACGACGCCTGGGCGACCGGCTCGTCGATCATGCCGCAGAAGAAGAACCCCGACATCGCCGAGCTGGCCCGCGGCAAGTCCGGCCGCTTCGTCGGCAACCTGACCGGCCTGCTCACCATGCTCAAGGGGCTTCCGCTGGCCTACGACCGCGACCTGCAGGAGGACAAGGAGCCGGTCTTCGACTCCCTCGAGCAGCTCCTGCTCCTGCTCCCCGCGGTGACCGGGATGGTGGCGACACTCACCCTGCGGCCGGAGGTCCTCGAGGCCGCGGCGCCGCAGGGCTTCGCGCTGGCGACCGACGTCGCCGAGTGGCTGGTGTCGAACGGCGTGCCGTTCCGGTCGGCGCACGAGATCTCCGGCGCGATGGTCGCCTACTGCGAGCAGGCCGGACTGGAGCTCGACGAGCTCTCCGACGACCAGCTGACCGAGGTGGCGCCCGAGCTGACCCCGGCGGTGCGCACCGTGCTCTCCGTCCCGGGTGCGCTGGCCGCCCGCAAGGCCCGCGGTGGAACCGCGCCGGAGCGGGTGGCCGAGCAGCTGACATCGCTGCGGGCGCTCGCCACGGCGCACGCCGAGTGGGCGACGTCCTCACCGGTGGCGGCCGCGCTCTGAGTGCTCGCTCCGGCTCCGACCGGTCCGAGCCGGGTCCCCTGCTCACCGCCGAGGACCTGATCGGGCCGGTCGACGTCGTGGCGCCGTCCCTCCTGGGCTGCTGGCTGGTGACCGACCGGCCCGAGGGCCGGGTCGCGCTGCGGCTGACCGAGGTGGAGGCCTACTCCGGCGAAGGGCAGGACCCCGCCTCGCACGCCCACCGGGGGCGCACCCCCCGGGCCGAGATCATGTTCGGCCCGCCCGGACGGCTCTACGTCTACTTCAGCTACGGCATGCACTGGTGCGCGAACGTCGTCGTCGGGCCAGAGGGCCGTGGCTCGGCGGTGCTGTTGCGCGCAGGTGACGCGGTCATGGGGGAGGGGCTGGCGCGGTCCCGCCGCCCCGCCGCCCGCGTGGGTCGTGACCTGGCGCGCGGGCCGGCCCGGCTGACCCAGGCGCTGGGGATAGGCCCGGATGACAAGGGCGCGGACCTGCTGGATCCGATGTCCGGGGTGCGGCTGTACCAGGGGGCGGCTCCGGCGGCGATCTCCGCCGGCCCCCGCGTCGGGATCAGTGTGGCCACCGACCTGCCGTGGCGGTTCTGGGAGACCGGGGCGCCGTCGGTCAGCGTCTTCCGGCCGGGCGGGAAAGGGCGGGTCGGGCGATCAGGCAGCCGCGGCGCCGGGCAGGATGGTGCCCTGTGAACGACGTGATCGACGACCTGCACCGCCGCGGCCTGATCGCGCAGAGCACCGACGAGGCGGCGCTGCGGGCGCACCTCGCCGAGGGACCGATCGCCTTCTACTGCGGGTTCGATCCGACCGCGCCCAGCCTGCACGTCGGGCACCTCGTGCAGGTGATGCCGCTCCGCGCCCTGCAGCGGGCCGGTCACCAGCCCGTCGTCCTGGTGGGCGGAGCCACCGGGCTGATCGGCGACCCACGACCGACCGCGGAGCGGCAGCTCAACGATCCGGAGACCGTGGCGGGGTGGGTCGACAGCATCCGCCGTCAGTTGGCTCCGTTCCTCGAGGTGCCGGCCGAGCAGCAGGGGTTGAAGGGGCCGATCTACGTCGACAACCTCGACTGGACGGCCCAGCTGTCCGCCGTCGACTTCCTCCGTGACCTCGGCAAGCACTTCCGGGTGAGCAAGATGCTGGCCAAGGAAGCCGTGTCCGCCCGGCTCAACTCCGAGGCCGGGATCAGTTACACCGAATTCAGCTACCAGATCCTGCAGGCCAACGACTACCGCGAGCTGTTTGGACGGCACGGGGTGACGCTGCAGACCGGTGGCTCCGACCAGTGGGGCAACCTCACGGCCGGCATCGACCTGGTGCGGCGCACGGAGGGGGCCGGCGTGCACGCGCTGTCCACGCCCCTCGTGACGAAGTCCGACGGCACCAAGATGGGGAAATCGGAAGGAGGGTCGGTCTGGCTCCACCCGTCACTGACGTCCCCGTACGCCTTCTTCCAGTTCTGGCTCAACGCCGATGACGCCGACGCGCGCACATGGCTGCCGCTGTTCTCCGAGCGGCCGACCGAGGACCTCGAGGCGCTGATCGCCGAGAGCATCGAGCGCCCTGCGGCGCGGACGGCGCAACGGGCCCTGGCCGAGGAGCTGACGCTGCTCGTGCACGGGCCCGACGAGCTGCGTCATGCCGAAGCCGCCGGTAGGGCGCTGTTCGGTCGCGAGAGCCTCGAGGAGCTGCCGACCCCGACGCTCGCCGCGGCCCTCCGTGAGGCCGGCTCCGTGACGTGGGAGGGGCGGCTCCCGTCGGTGGCCCGACTCCTCCAGGACACGGGCCTGGTGAGCAGCCTCTCCGAAGCCCGCCGGACGGTGAAGGAGGGCGGCGCCTACCTGAACAACGAACGCGTTACCGACGCCGACGCCGAGCTGGCGGACGACGCCTGGCTGCCCGGCGGCTGGCTCGTGCTGCGCCGGGGCAAGCGGGCGATCGCGGGCGTCGAACGAGCGGCGTCCGCCTCCTGACCAGGCCTCGGCGGGGGCGTATGACTGCCCCGAGGAGCGGGTGCCGGACACCGGATCCGGCCCGCCGAGCGCGTGTCGGGCGTCACGGGCCGACGGGTTTGACACCGCTCCCCGACGCACGTAACTTTCTCTTTGCGCCGCGCGAGACCCCGTCTGGGGCCGGCGGGACGGCCCTGCGGGGTCGGACCGTTGTGCGGTGAAAAACGAGAAGATCGTCTCGGACGAAGCCCGCGAGGGTGGAGTCGGAGCGCGTCCGCTCTTTGAGAACTCAACAGCGTGCCGAAAGTCAGTGCCAAGTAGTACCCCGTGTTCCGGCTGTTTGTGGTCGGGGCAGGGATTCCTTTGGTTGATTGATATCGAGAGCGTCCAGTTCTCGGTTCTCAGCTGTGATCAAATCATCTACGGAGAGTTTGATCCTGGCTCAGGACGAACGCTGGCGGCGTGCTTAACACATGCAAGTCGAACGGTGAACTCCGCTTGCGGGGGGATCAGTGGCGAACGGGTGAGTAACACGTGGGCAACCTGCCCTCAGCTCTGGGATAACTCCAAGAAATTGGGGCTAATACCGGATATGACTGCTGACCGCATGGTCTGGTGGTGGAAAGATTTATCGGCTGGGGATGGGCCCGCGGCCTATCAGCTTGTTGGTGGGGTAGTGGCCTACCAAGGCGACGACGGGTAGCCGGCCTGAGAGGGTGACCGGCCACACTGGGACTGAGACACGGCCCAGACTCCTACGGGAGGCAGCAGTGGGGAATATTGCGCAATGGGCGGAAGCCTGACGCAGCGACGCCGCGTGGGGGATGACGGCCTTCGGGTTGTAAACCTCTTTCA
>JALYMS010000002.1 GCA_030773535.1 Actinomycetota bacterium
GACTGCGAGGAGGTCTGGCGGGCGCTGGTCCTCGGGCTGCGTGACTTCATCGACAAGAACGGCATGCCGTCGGTCGTCCTGGGCCTGTCGGGCGGGATCGACTCGGCGGTCGTCGCGGCGCTCGCCGTCGACGCGCTCGGCGCCGACCGTGTGCACGGCGTCGGCCTGCCCTCGAAGTACTCCAGCGAGCACTCGCTGGCCGACGCCTCGGACCTGGCCGAGCGCACGGGCCTGAACTACTCCGTCGTCCCCATCGCGCCGATGGTCGACGCCTATCACGGGTCCGTCGAGCTCTCCGGGGTCGCCGCGGAGAACCTCCAGGCTCGGGTCCGCGGCACCCTGCTCATGGGGCTGTCGAACCAGCACGGGCACCTGCTGCTGACCACCGGCAACAAGAGCGAGATCGCGGTCGGGTACTCGACCCTGTACGGCGACTCGGCCGGCGGGTTCGCCCCGATCAAGGACGTGCCCAAGACGCTGGTGTGGGACCTCGCCCGCTGGCGCAACGCCTCCGCCCGGAGCCGGGGCGAGACCGAGCCGATCCCGCAGAACTCCATCGACAAGCCGCCGTCGGCCGAGCTCGCCCCCGGGCAGCAGGACTCGGACTCGCTGCCCTCCTACGAGGAGCTCGACGCGGTCGTGGCCGACTACGTCGATCGCGATCTCGGCATGGCAGAGCTGCTGGAGCAGGGCCACGATCCCGAGGTCGTGACCCGTGTCCTGCGACTGGTGGACGCTGCGGAGTTCAAGCGCCGCCAGTCGGCGCCTGGCACGAAGATCAGTCTCAAGGCGTTCGGCCGGGACCGGCGGCTGCCGATCACCAACCGCTGGCGGGAGAGTCTGCCCAGCGTCCGCGAAGGAGCGGCGAGCACATGAGCAACCCCCCGGCCGAGTCGGTCGTCTACGGCGGCACGTCGAGCGCCCGAGTGCGCGTGCACCATCTCCAGCAGGCCAAGGAGCGCGGCGAGAAGTGGGCAATGCTCACCGCGTACGACACGGTGAGCGCCTCGGTGTTCGAGGAGGCCGGCATCCCCGTGCTCCTGGTCGGCGACTCCTCCGGCAACGTCGTCCTGGGGTACAGCAGCACGGTGCCCGTGACCGTCGAGGACATCCTGCTGATGACCAGGGCGGTCACCCGCTCTACCCGGCGCACGCTCGTCGTCGCCGATCTGCCCTTCGGCAGCTACGAGTCGGGCCCCGAGCAGGCACTGGGTACCGCCGTCCGGATGATGAAGGAGGGCGGCGCGCAGGCGGTCAAGCTCGAGGGCGGGGTACGCGTGGCGCCGCAGATCCGGCTGATCTCCGACGCCGGCATCCCGGTCATGGCGCACATCGGCTTCACGCCGCAGAGCGAGCACGCCCTCGGCGGCTACCGGGTGCAGGGCCGCGGTGCCGGCGCCGAGCAGCTGCTCGCCGACGCGCACGCGGTGCAGGAGGCCGGCGCGTTCGCCGTCGTGCTGGAGATGGTGCCGGCGGAGATCGCTGGCCAGGTGACCAAGGAGCTGTCCATCCCGACCATCGGCATCGGCGCCGGGGTCGACTGCGACGCGCAGGTGCTGGTCTGGCCGGACATGGCCGGCTTCACCGGCGGCAGGGTCCCGCGGTTCGTGAAGAAGTACGCCGACCTGCGGGCCGAGCTGCTGCGGGCGGCCCGCGAGTACGCCGACGACGTCCGCGGGGGCACCTTCCCCGGGCCGGAGCACTCCTTCGAGTAGCCCGGACCGCCACGATCCCGGAGTCCGCGGTCCCCTCTGCGTACGCTTCCGGCCGTGTGGTCCTGGCTCACAGCAGTGAAGTTCGACGAGGATCCGGTGGCTGTCCTGCTGCCCGAGCCGCTGGCGTCGGAGGTCGGCACGCTGTTGGCTGCTGATCAGTACGTCGAGGCCGTTCGACGCGTGCCCCAGCGGACCCATCTGGGGTTGTTGCCCGCCGTCCTCGCCGTCAACGCGATCCGGGACTCGCCCCGCTAGTCCTGACCTCGGCCGGCACCGGCCCCTCTTGCCAGGCCGGGGCCCCCGGATCAGCCTGGTGCGCACGCGGGTGCTGTTCGTGGCCTCCCCGATGGTGGGGCACGTGCTGCCACCGGTGCCGTTGGCCGCTGCCTTCCGCGACCCGGGGCACGACGTCGTCGTGGCGACCGGTGCCGACGGCGTCGACGCCGCACGCAGGGCCGGGCTCCCGGTAGGCGACGTCGCCCCCGCGGTGCACGTCGGCAAGGTCATCGGCGGCGTCCTGCTGCGGCATCCGGTCCACGTGCTCCGGATGGTGGGCGGGGACAACGGCACCGACGGCGTCGGCCGCATTTTCGCGGCCATCACCGCCCGCATGGCCGACCCCACGCTGGCGCTCGCCGACGAGATGCAGCCGGACCTGGTGCTGCACGAGGCTCTGGCGCCCGTTGGCGCGCTCGCGGTCGGGCGTCGCGGCGTCCAGTCGGTGCTGGTGGACGCCATCATCTTCGACGGGCGCCGGCTCTTCACCGCGGTGACCTCCCACCTCGACCGGCTGGCTCACCGATCCGGCGTAGCGGCGGTGCCCGAGCCGGCGGACACGGTGACCGCCATTCCGGCCAGCCTGGTCGGGGGAGCGGCGCGGTCGGCCGAGGCGCTGCCCAGAGGATCCCCGGCCACCACAGGGCCACGACGGCACCGGTCAGAGCGAGGACGGCGCCGTGCACGACCGCCACTGCATAGGCGAGCAGCATGGGCGCGAGTCTGGTACCGCAGGCCTCGCCGCAGGGCTCCTTCTCATGCCAGCTGCTGGATCAGCAGGGCCGGCGCCTCGGCCAGCGACGGCCCGTACCAGGTGAGGTGCCGGCCGCTCACGAAGACGGGTCGCGCCTGTGGCCATGCCTCCGGGCCGTCATCCGGGGTGAAGGCGTAGGGCTCGTCGGGGAACACCACCAGGTCGGCCTCGACGTTGGCCGGGTCGTCCCTCCCCAGCCGGGGATAGCGATCGGCGGAGTCCGCGAAGACGTTCTCGACGCCCAGGCGGGCCAGGACGTCGCCGGCGAAGGTGTTCCGGCCCAGCACCATCCACGGCCGGCGCCAGATCGGGACCACGGCGCGCACTCCCAGCCGCCTCGGTGGATCGGCCCACGCCACCCGCGCCTCCTGCAGCCAGCGCGGGTCGGGCCGGTGGAGCACCGCGCAGACCCGGCCGAGGGAGTCCAGTGCTTCCTCGACCGTCGCCGGGGCGGTCAGCCAGACGGGGATGCCCGCAGCACGGAGCGCGGCGACGTCCTCGTCCCGGTTCTCCTCGGCGTTGGCGAGCACCAGGTCAGGTCGCAACGCCCGCACGCGGCCGAGATCGGGCCACTTCGTACCGCCGACGCGGGGAACATCCAGCGTGGCGGGGTGGGTGCACCAGTCGGTCGCCCCGACCAGCAGCGAGGCGTCGGTCGCGGCGACGGCCTCGGTCAGTGACGGGACGAGGCTGACCACCCGCCCCGGCGGCGCACCGGTGTACGGCGTCCCCCGGTCGTCTGACCACATGGGTCGTCGCTCAGCCCTCGAGGGGCAGGCCATTGAGCATGACCGAGCCCGATCCTGATCCTCCTCCACAGGCGCGGAGGGAGCCCTCGATCACGTCGAGCAGGTCGTCCACCTGATCCTCGTCATACCCCCGTCCGGCGCCCAGCTTCGGCTTCCGGAACACCACGTGGCGCACTTCGTCGGCCGTCATGGCCGCTGTCCGCCCAGCAGCCACCGCGTCCAGCGCCTCGGTCGCGCGCATCAGGAATGCCTCGACCTCGGCGGGTGCGTACCCCCGCCTCCCCCACCCCGGCCGGCGCAACTGGACCGCCCGAACCTCCGCGCCGGTGATGCCGGGCATCAGACGTCGGTGACGCGGATGCCGGCGTGCACCTTGTACCGGCGGTTGACCGACACCAGGTTGATGGTCAGTGCCTCCACCTGCCGGGCGTTGCGCAGGCGGCCCGCGTAGACCCCGCGCATCCCGGGAAGCCGGCCGGCGAGGGCCTGCACCGTGTCGGTTGCCTCCCGCACGTCACCGACCACCATGACGTCCCCGTCGATCGTCGGCCGCGACAGGTCCTCGAGGAGGACCGCCGAGAGGTGGTGGAACGCACCGACGACGGAGCTGTCCGGGAGCAGGGCCGCGGCCTGCTGCGCGACACTGCCCTCCTCGACGTGCAGGACGTAGGCGCCGAGCTCGTCGAACCCCATGGGGACGACGCAGTCGACGACGATCTTCCCCGCCAACGGCGCGGCCAGCTCGGCCAGCGTGGCAGCGTGCCCGGCATAGGGGACGGCGACGATCACCAGGTCCGCGGCTCCGGCGACGTCGACATTGGACCCGCCCTGCAGCGAGACCTCCGCGCCGGCAGCGGCCGGGACCGCCCGGGCGGCCACCTCGGCGGCGACCTCGGCGGCGCGCTCGGCGTCGCGGGAGCCCAGCAGGACGCGCTGGCCTCCGGCGGCCAGGCGCACGGCCAGGCCACGTCCCTGCGGACCGGTGCCGCCGAGCACCCCGACGACCAGATCCTCCACCGCGCGCCCGTCCGTCATGCCCGGGATTCTGCCTCGCGCGTCGGACGGTCCCGTCAGTCGCCTCGCCACTTCCGGTCCTCGGCGGTCAACTTCTCCTCGCGCTCGGCCAGCGACTCGAGGGCGCGCTCGGCCTCGGCGCGGGTCTCGTACGGCCCGAGCCGATGGCGTTCGGCGCAGCCGTCCCTGGGCTCCACCGTCTGGTGCTTGAGGCAGAAGAACCACGGTCCATCGGCCATGCCGACCTCCTCGTTCCGCTCGTGCTGCGCGACGCGCTCCGGTCCCACCCTGCCACCGGGCTGCGGCTCCCGTGCGCCCAGCCGCGCACCGGCTCGCTGGGACGGGGCTCACGCCGGCCGCAGCCGTTTCGCGTACGCACGCTCCGCCAAGCCCCCAGAGGGCCGTCGGTGCGGCATCCTTCGGCGATGACCCCCGATGCGACCTCACCGAGGACGACCGAGCCGGTGTACGGCCTGGCCCGCCGATCGGCGTCCAGCCCGCCGGCCGGGGTCCGGAACACCGGGTCGCCGCCCTGACCCTCGCCGCCCTGCTGCTCCTCGGCGGGCTCATGGGCATGGCCAACCTGTTCGTCGACGGCGTCCTGCGCGAGGGGGCCCCGCAGTGGATCTACGCCACGGCCATGCTGCTCTGCCTCGCGGCTGCGGTGCCGCTGGCGGTTCGCCGGCGGGCAGGCCGCTGGCAGACGTTCGGTCTGGTGCTGCTGGGCGACCTCATCTACCTCGTCGTCGTCCTCTGCATCGAGGACCCGGTCCGCTACGCGACCCCGCTCACGCTGCTGTTCCCGGCGTTCGTGGCCGCCTGGTTCCTGGGGTGGTGGGAGCTGGGCATCAACATGGCGGTCACGTCGGTCGTCTGCCTGCTGGCGTTGTGGCCCAGCTACGACAGCGCCGCCGCGCTCGGCATCCAGGTCGTCGTCAGCGCGGGCACGCTCAACGGCGGCGCACTGGGGGTGTTCCTGCTGCGCCGGCGCGTGGAGCGGCTCCTCGACGCCACCTCGGCGCTGTCGCACCTCGACCCGCTGACCGGGCTGTCCAACCGCCGCTTCCTCGTCGAACAGGCGCCCCGCATCTGGCGGCAGGCTCGCCGCGACGGCACGCGCGTGGTCGCCATGGTGCTCGACATCGACCACTTCAAGCGGCTCAACGACGCCCACGGGCACGCGGCCGGGGACGCCGTTCTCTGCGCGGTGGCCCGGGCCCTGGCCGCCACCGTCCGACCGCCGACGTCCTCGCTCGCACCGGCGGCGAGGAGCTCGTCGTCCTGGGCATGGTGAGCGACCCCGACGAGGCGCGTCGGCTGGCCGAGCGGCTGCGCCTGGCGGTGGCCGGCGCCCGCACGGCGGAGGGCCACGCGGTGACCGCCTCCATCGGGGTGGCGCTCACCCGCCCCGTCGACGGGGAGGACGCGGCCAACGCCCTCTGGCGGCTGGTCGACCGCGCGGACGTGGCGATGTACGACGCGAAGCAGCAGGGGCGCGACCGGGTGTCGGCTCTCGGGATCCCCCGGGCCCGGTCACCCATTCCGCTGGAGGACGACGCCCGGCCGGGCACGACGGCCGGCGAGGCCCGCTGACGACGTCGCTCGGCGGCGCGCCTACTTCTTGCGCGCGTCGGCCGTCTTCTTGTTGTTCGCCTTCTGGATGGCGTCGACGAGTTCTTTCTTCTTCATCGACGACCGGCCGGAGATGTCGAGCTTCTTCGCTAGCTTGAGCAGGTGCTCCTTGGTCGCGTTGGCGTTCACGCCTCCCTTGGTCTTCCGGTCGGTGTTCTTGCCGCCGGCCGCCTGCGCATCGGAGGGGCCCTTCTTGCCGCCGGCCTTTTTCTCCCAGTGGTCGCCGACCTTCTCGAACGCGTGCTTCACCGCGGCCCACGCAACCTGGTTGGCGCGCCGTTCGTCGCCGTAGGAGTCGGCGGCGGAGTCGTGGGCCTTGGCGAAGGTCCGCTGCGCCTTCTTGGGCGACCGCTGCAGGGTGCTCGGGAGCTCGGACTGCTTGGCGGTGCCGTTCTTCGTCGTCTTGGGCATGACTTCTCCTCTCGGATCGTGGCTCCCTCCTTACCCGGCGAAGCGGAGATGATCACATCCGGAGGGACCGAACGAGGCGAGCGGCCGGGAGACTCACGTTCGCGGGCGGTCGATCAGCCGCGACAGCACGATGACGCTGCGGGTGTGGTCGACGTTGGGCTCGTCCCGGATGCGCTCCAGGGCGCGCTCCAGCTGTTTCACGTCGGAGGCGAGCATGTGCACCAGAGCATCGGCCTCGCCGGAGACGGTCACCGCCCCCACCACCTCGGGCACCCGCTCCAGACTCCGCCGCAGATCATCGGGCGAGACGGTGCCCTTGCAGTAGAGCTCCACGTAGGCCTCGGTCTGTCTCGAGCTGGGGCACGAGGTGGAGGTCGTCGAGCCGGTGCCGGCCTGCCGGACATGGTGTTCGCGGCCAACGGCGGCCTGGTCATCGAGGGGCGGGCACTCGGCGCCCGGTTCACCCACGCCGAGCGCCGCGCCGAGGGACCGGCCTACCTGCGCCGGCTGGTCGAGATGGACCTGAAGCAGGTGATCGAGCCGGTGCACGTGAACGAGGGCGAGGGAGACTTCCTGGTCGTCGGGGAGTTCGTCCTGGCGGGCACCGGCTTCCGCACCGACCCTGGCGCCCACACTGAGGTGCAGGAGCTGTTCGACATCCCGGTGATCTCGCTGCAGCTGGTGGATCTGCGCTTCTACCACCTCGACACCGCGCTGGCGGTCCTGGACGACGCCACCGTCGCCCTACTACCCGGAGGCCTTCAGCCGCGGCAGCCGAGGCGTGCTCCAGCGCCTCTTCCCGGACGCGATCCTCGCCACCGAGGCTGACGCCGTCGTCCTCGGCCTCAACGCAGTGTCCGACGGCCGCCACGTGGTGCTCCCGGCGGCCGCCCTGGACCTCGCCGCACAGCTGCGCGAGCGGGTTACGTCCCGGTCGGCGTGGAGCTCGGCGAGCTGCTCAAGGCCGGCGGCAACGTCAAGTGCTGCACGCTAAAAATCCGCGCCTGACCCGGCCCCTCCCGCCCGGCGGCGCCGGCCGGGCGGGAGGGCGAGCCGACCGTTAGCGTCCGGCCGTGGACACGAGCGCCTTCTGGGACCTGGTCGCCGACACCCGCGCGCAGGCAGTCGCCGCGAACCCGGGGTCGGTGGTCGCGGAGCATGTCGCGACGCTCACCGCAGCGCTGGAGACGCTTCCCGACGACGAGGTGCGCCACTTCTACCGCGAGCTCCGGGAGGTGCGGGCGCGGGCCAACAGCTGGGACCTCTGGGCGGCCGCCTACGTCGCCCTGGGCGGAGCGAGCGAGGACAGCTTCCTGGATT
>JALYMS010000003.1 GCA_030773535.1 Actinomycetota bacterium
GGACCTCGGAGCGGGTGCTCTCCACGGTCCTGCAGGGCTTCTTCCAGTCCAACCAGGCCACCGCAGCCTCCTGCCAGGTCAACAACCTCCACCTCCTGCGCGGGCTGATCGGCCGCCCCGGGTGCGGGATCCTCCAGATGGACGGCCAGCCCACTGCCCAGAACACCCGCGAGTGCGGCGCCGACAGCGACCTTCCTGGGTTCCGCAACTGGGACAACCCGGACCACGTCCAGGAGCTGGCCGACCTGTGGAACGTCGACACCCTGACCATCCCGCACTGGGCACCGCCGACCCACGCCATGCAGATCTGGCGGTACTGCGAGCAGGGCTCCATCAAGCTGCTGTGGATCTCGGGAACCAACCCCGCGGTCTCGCTGCCCGAGCTGTCCCGCGTCCGCGACATCCTCACCTCCGACGAGCTCTTCGTCGTCGTCCAGGACGGGTTCCTCACCGAGACGGCCAAGTACGCCGACGTCGTCCTCCCCGCCGCGCTGTGGGGGGAGAAGCAGGGCACCTTCACCAACGTCAACCGCACCGTGCACCTGTCGGAGAAGGCGATCGAGCCGCCGGGGGAGGCGCGCAGCGACCTCGACATCTGGCTGGACTACGCCCGCCGGATGCACTTCCGGGACAAGGACGGGGCGCCCTTGATCTCCTGGTCCACCCCCGAGGAGGTCTTCGAGGCGTGGAAGGAGTGCACCCGCGGGCGCCTGGTCGACTACACCGGCCTCACCTACGACAAGCTCCGGGGCGGCAGCGGCATCCCGTGGCCGGTCAACGAGGACGCCCCCGAGGGCACCGACCGCCTGTACGCCGACGGCAACTTCCCCACGCACGCGGACGTCTGCGAGTCCTACGGGCACGACCTGCTCACCGGCGGGGCGATCGAGGCCGAGGCCTACCGCGCCAAGCGTCCCGACGGGCGCGCCCTCCTGAAGGCGGCGGGCTACGTGCCCTCGCACGAGGCCCCGAGCGAGGAGTACCCGTTCGCCCTGACCACCGGCCGCACGGTCTACCACTTCCACACCCGCACCAAGACCCGGCGCGCCCGGCAGCTGCAGCGGGCGGCTCCGGACGTGTGGGTGGAGCTCTCCGCCGGTGACGCGGCGCGGCTGAGGGTGGGGGAGGGGGACGTCGTGCGTGTCGAGTCCGCCCGCGGTGCGGTACAGGGCGCCGTGCGGATCGGCCGCGGCCGGGACGGCGTCGTCTTCGTGCCCTTCCACTACGGCTACTGGGACCAGGCGGGCACCGACGGCGCCTCGCCGGACGGCGCCCCTCGCGCGGCGAACGAGCTGACGATGACCGAGTGGGACCCGGTGTCCAAGCAGCCGCTGCTCAAGGTGGCCGCCGTGCGGGTGATCAGGGTGGCCGACGGCTCCGGCCCGTCCCCGGCCTCGACGACGACCGCCTCGGCGCCGGTTGATGCCTCGCGCGTCCCGGCCACCGTCGGCGGGCCGGACGCGGAGGTGACCGAACGGGTGGACGCCGCTCCGCCACCGAGTCCAGCGCCCGCTCCGACCTCGCCCGGGGCGCAGCCCGGCTCCGGCGGCACGACGTCGTCGGGCACCGAGGAGGGCTGAGATGCACCTGTCCACCTACGTCGGCCTCCAGCACGCCGCGTCGTCCACGCTGGCCGACTCCTTCCGCCAGGTCGCCGACGCGCACGCGGCCGAGCCGGACGTCCACCAGCTCTGCCACCTGCTGGCCCGCGTCAGCGACGAGCACGTCGAGCAGCTGGCTTCGGTCGCCGAGCGCTACGGCGAGGATCAGGAGGACGAGCCCGAGCGGCTGCACGCCGACGGCCTGGCCGGGCCCCGCCAGGGCGGGATAGGCCTGCTCCGCGACCTGCAGGACCTCTACGTGCTCGCCTCCTTCGTGGACATCACGTGGACCGTGCTTCGTCAGGCGGCGCAGGGAGTGCGGGATCGTGAGCTGATGGACGTGGTGGACGCGTGCGACGACGGCACCAAGCGGCAGCTGCTGTGGTTGAACACCCGCATCAAGCAGGCGGCACCGCAGGCGCTTATCGCGGCGAGCTCGTGAGCGAGGAGCCCGGAGGCCTGCTCGAAGTCGCGGAACGCCGCGCCGGGCGGCTCGGCGGCGGCGCCTACGCCTCCGCCCTCTGCCTGGCCGTGCTCGTCGCCAGCGGCCTGGTCGGGCTGCTGGTCTCCCAGCCGTTCCTGTTCCCCAGCCTCGGACCGACGGTGATGCTCTTCTTCGAGACGCCTCGATCGCCGGCCTCGGCGCCGCGCAACACGCTGCTCGGCCACGGCGTGGCCATCCTCGCCGGCGTGACGTGCCTTTGGGCCTTCGGACTGGCCGACGACCCGCCGGTGACCGAGCAGGGTGTGACAGGAGCGCGCATCGCCGCCGCCGGGCTCTCGGTCGCGCTGACGGCGCTGGCGCTCAAGCTCCTCTCCGCCCCACACCCGCCGGCCGGGGCCACCACGCTGATCGTCAGCCTCGGCGTCCTCACGGCGACCGCCGAGCTGGCGACCATGGCGCTCGCCGTCGTCCTCGTCACCGCGCTCGGCGTCGCCCTCAACCGGATGCTCGGCGTCCGTCAGCCGCTGTGGCGTTGACGCCGTAGCCGCCCGGGCCGCGGGACCGGTGCCCCGCGGCTCACCGGGCGTCGATCAGCCGGGCGATGCGCTCCTCGACCGGGGGATGGGTGCTGAACAGCGCCGTCCACCCGCCCACACCGGTCAGCGGATGGACCAGGTACTTCGACGCCTGCGCGGGCTGGACCGCCATCGGCACGCGCCGAGCCACCCGTTCGATCTTGGCCAGCGCACTGGCCAGCGCGTGCCC
The DNA here is from genome assembly GCA_030773535.1 of Actinomycetota bacterium. Classification (GTDB taxonomy): domain Bacteria; phylum Actinomycetota; class Actinomycetes; order Mycobacteriales; family Geodermatophilaceae; genus Blastococcus_B. The sequence goes on from JALYMS010000003.1 coordinate 2,812, forward strand.
GTCCCCGAGCAGTGCCGCGCCGGTGCGGTCGGCCTCGAACTCGCGGCTGCGTGACAACGCGAGCTGCAGCAGAGCGGCGGCGATCGGCGCCACGAGCACGGCGACCAACGTCGCCAAGGGCCCGGGCTGCTCGTCTTCGTCGGAGGATCCGAGGAACGGCAGGAAGCCGGCCAGGTTCGCCAGGAAGCTGACGGCCGTGGCGAGCGCGGCGGCGACGGACGTCAGCAGGATGTCGCGGTTGCCCACGTGTGCCAGCTCGTGGGCCAGGACGGCGCGCAGCTCCCGGGCGTCCAGCAGGTCCAGCAGTCCCCGGGTGACCGCGACCGCGGCGTGCCGCGGGTTGCGCCCCGTCGCGAACGCGTTCGGCTGCAGGTCGGGCGTCACGTACAGCCGCGGCATGGGCAGCCCTGCCTCGGTGGTCAGCTCCCGGACGATGCGGTAGTAGGTGGGCAGGTCATCGGGCCCCACCGGGACGGCGCGGGCCGCCATAAGGGCGAGCCGGTCGGAGTACCAGTACGAGCCGGCGACGGTGCCCAGGCCCAGCAGCAGTCCGACGCCGGCCCCGGTCTCCCCGAACTGCGAGCCGAGCAGCACCAGCAGGCCCCCGAGGCCGCCGAGGAGGACGGCGGTCTTGACGCCGTTCCATCCGCGGCGAAGGGCCGAGAAAACGGGCCTCCGTCGGGACGGCGGAGCGGAGCTTCCGCCGGGAGCGATCCGGGCGGGCCGGTGCGACGCCGCCGGGGAACGGACCGGCGGCGGCAGGAGTGTCGTCATCGTCGTCCTCCTTCCTGGACCGGATCGGGTCAGCTGCTGATGGCGATCCGCCGTGGCTTCGCGGATGCCGACTTGGGCACGCGGACGCTCAGCACGCCGTCGTGCAGCCGGGCGTCGACGTTCTCGGCGTCGACCTCGCCCGGCAGGGTCACGGCGTAGTGGAACCGGCCTACGCGGCGGGTGCGCCGGTGCAGGATGCCGGTGCGCTCCTTCTCCTTCACCTCGCCGGAGACGGTGAGCACCCGGTCGACGAGCTGCACGTCGACGTCGTCACGTTGGACGCCGGGCAGCTCGATCTCGATCGTGTAGGCGTCCTCCGCCTCCTCCACGTCGGCCGACGGCGCCCACCGGTCGAGCTGTCCGCCGAAGCCGGTCTCCCAGAGGGAGTTCACCCGCTCGGCCAGGTCGTCCAGCTCACGGAAGGGGTCCCAGCCGGCGGCGTCCCGCAGGCGGGAACGGACAGGCAGTGCCATGCCGATCAACTCCTCTCGTCGTCGTGGATGTCCCGACGTCAGATCAAACCTGCAGTGGGCGCTGTAGATTCCCGGTGGGAACGAAAATCTGCGGGCCGCGCGGTACTTCTCCGAGCTGTCCCTTGACAGGTGCCGCCGCGAGGGTCCTTGATGAGGCGTCCTATAGACCACAGCAAGTGGCGGGGGTAGGCGTAGATGAGCGTGGCCGACGGCACGACCACAACGGGCCAGGACAGGGCTCCGTACACCAGATCGGAGAAGCGGAAGATCATCGCGGCAGCCAGCTTCGGCTGG
>JALYMS010000004.1 GCA_030773535.1 Actinomycetota bacterium
AACGCCCGGTCACATTCCGAACCCGGAAGCTAAGCCTCTCAGCGCCGATGGTACTGCCCTGGAGACGGGGTGGGAGAGTAGGACACCGCCGGACAACCATTCCCGAACGGGGCCCCAGCAGCCATGCTGGGGCCCCGTTCGGCATGCCCGCACCCACCCGGCCGCCGCGCGGTCAGCGGTCTCCTGCCTGCCCGCGAACCGGCCACGAGCGCCGCGGCGTGGCACCACGGGGGCATCGATACGGTCAGGCGGTGAGTAGCGAACTCGTCGTCCGTGCCCGGCGGGTGGTGCTGCCCGACGGCGAGCGACCGGCTGCCGTGCACACCGCAGGTGGGCGGATCAGCGCCGTCACCGGGTTCGACGACGCCCCGGCAGGGGCGATCACCCTCGCGGACTACGAGGTGCTCCTGCCGGGGCTGGTCGACAGCCACGTGCACGTGAACGAGCCCGGCCGCACTGAGTGGGAGGGATTCGCCAGCGCGACGAGGGCTGCCGTCGCGGGGGGCGTCACGACGATCGTCGACATGCCACTGAACTCCATCCCACCCACGACCACCGTCGAGGCATTGCGTGTGAAACGGGAGGCGGCAGAGGGCCAGGTCAGCGCGGAGGTCGCGTTCTGGGGCGGCACGGTGCCCGGCAACGTTGACCAGCTGCGCCCGCTGCACGACGCCGGCGTAGTCGGGTTCAAGTGCTTCCTGCTCGACTCGGGAGTGCCCGAGTTCCCGCCGCTCGACGACGCGGGCCTTCGGGCCGCGCTGACCGAGCTGGCGACGTTCGACGGGCTGCTGATCGCGCATGCCGAGGACGGCGACGTCATCGCGTCCGCCCCGGGAGCGGGCGGTCCCAGCTACTCGGGGTTCCTCGCCTCACGCCCGCCGGAGGCAGAGGAGACGGCGATCGCCCGGCTGATCGACGCGGCCCGCGACACGGGAGCGCGGGTCCACGTCGTCCACCTGGCCGACGCCGGCGCTCTGCCCCTGCTGCGGCAGGCGCGTGCCGACGGTGTGCGGATCACCGTCGAGACGTGCCCGCACTACCTGACGTTCGCGGCCGAGGAGGTCCCGGACGGGGCGACGCCGTTCAAGTGCTGTCCGCCGATCCGCGAGCACACCCACCGGGAGGCGCTGTGGTCGGCGCTGGTCGACGGTGACGTCGACCTGGTGGTCAGCGACCACTCGCCGTGCACACCGGACCTCAAGCTCCTCGAGGGGGGGGACTTCGGCCGGGCGTGGGGCGGCATCGCTTCGCTGCAGGTGGCCTTGCCGGTCGTCTGGACCGGCGCCCGCGCCCGTGGCATCCCGCTGGTCCAGGTGGTCCGGTGGATGGCAGCGGGGCCGGCGCGGCTGGCCGGGCTGCCGGGCAAGGGGGCCATCGCGCCGGGGATGGATGCCGACCTCGTGGTCTTCGATCCGGGCGAGCGGTGGACGGTCGGCGAGCTGCGGCACCGCAACCCTGTCTCCCCGTACGCGGGACGAGAGCTGTTCGGGGCCGTCCGCCGCACCTGGCTGGGCGGGCAGCCGGCCGACGAGTCGCCGATCGGACGGCTGCTCACCCGCGGCATGCGAGAGTGACCGGGCCGACCACTGAAGGAGCCCGATGCGCGATGGAACCCCTCTGCCCGACCTCGCCTCGCGAACCCTCGGCGGGGCCGTCGTCGCCGCCAACGACGAGTTCTTCGCGGCCAAGGAGAACCTCGTCCTGCCCGGGCCGGCGGTGGCACGGGCGGAGTTCGGGCACAGGGGCAAGGAGTACGACGGTTGGGAGACCCGTCGCCGGCGCTCCCCCGGGCACGACTGGGCCGTCGTCCGCCTCGGAGCGCCGGGCATCGTCGCGGGCGTCGTCGTCGACACCGCCTTCTTCACCGGCAACTTCCCGCCGCGCGCCTCGCTCGACGGCGCGGCGATCGAAGGCCATCCCTCAGCCGACGAACTGCTCAAGGCGGACTGGCAGCCGCTGCTGCCGCTGTCCGAGCTGGCCGGCGACACGGCCAACGCCTTCGCGGTCGGCTCCGAGCGGCGGGTCACCCACGTCCGACTGAACATCCATCCGGACGGCGGGGTCGCCCGCCTCCGGGTGCACGGAACGGTGGTGCCCGATCCGCGGCTGGTGGACGCCGGGCCCTTCGACCTCGCCGCGCTGGAGAACGGCGGTCAGGTGTCCGCGGTGAGCAACGAGTTCTACGGCCGGCCCTCGCAGCTCATCGGTCGAGGTCTGGCCCGCTCCATGGGAGAGAGCTGGGAGACCGCCCGCCGCCGGGACGACGGCAACGACTGGGTGGAGGTGTCGCTGGCCTGCGAGGGCGTCGTCACCCTGGCGGAACTCGACACCAGCTACTTCCTCGGCAACGCCCCCGGCAGCGCGTCCCTCACCGGTCTGGGCCGCGATGGCGAGGTGCCCCTGCTGCCACGGACGCGCCTGCAGCCCGATACCCGCCACCGTTTCGTCCTGCACGGAGCGCCCGGGGTCGACCGGGTGCGGCTCGACGTCTTCCCGGACGGCGGCATGGCGCGGCTGCGCCTGGAGGGCCGGCCGACTGCTGCCGGGCGGTCGGCCCTGGGACGGCGCTGGTTCGACGCGCTGCCCGACGTCCAGGCGCTCGAGGTGCTGGGTTCGATCGGCGTCCCGCCGCGGGAGGCCGGCCGGCTCGTCGGCGCCCGGCCGACCACCGGGAACCTGCCCCCGGCGGTCGCCCGGCTGCTCGACGGGGAGTCGCGCTGAGCCGACGCGGGGCGGTAGCCGGACGAGCCGCCGTCGTCGGGCTGCTCGCCTGCCTGGCCGGCTGTGC
>JALYMS010000005.1 GCA_030773535.1 Actinomycetota bacterium
AGGAGCAGTCCGGCGGCACCCTGGTCTTCGGTGCGGCCGGCGACCCGGCGCACTTCGACCCTGCGTTCGCCAGCGACGGCGAGACGTTCCGCATCGCCCGCCAGATGCACGAGGGGCTGTTCACCAACGAGGTCGGCGGGACCGAGCCGGTGCCGCAGCTCGCCGAGGACTACGAGGTGAGCGAGGATGGCCTCGAGTACACCTTCACCCTCCGCGAGGGCGTGAAGTTCCACGACGGCACGGACTTCAACGCCGAGGCGGTCTGCTTCAACTTCGAGCGCTGGTACAACTTCGAGGGCCTGGCCCAGAGCCCGAGCGCCTCGTCCTACTACCAGGACGTCTTCGGCGGCTTCGCCAGCACCCCGGACACCCCGAACATCTACGCCGGCTGCGAGGCGGCCGACGAGTCGACGGCGGTCATCACGCTCAACCGGGTCACCAGCAAGTTCCCGGCGGCGCTGTCGCTGCCGGCCTTCTCGATCCAGAGCCCGACCGCGCTGCAGGAGCACGACGCGGACAACCTGTCCGGCAGCGAGGACGCCTTCACCTACTCCGAGTACGCCCTGGAGCACCCCGCCGGCACCGGCCCGTTCAAGTTCGAGAGCTGGGACCGCGGCAAACGGCGAGGTCACCATCGTCCGCAACGACGACTACTGGGGTGAGCCGGCCAAGCTCGAGGAGATCATCTTCCGCACGATCTCCGACGGGAACACCCGCCGGCAGGAGCTCGAGGCGGGCTCGATCGACGGATTCGACTTCGTCGCCCCGGCCGACTACGGCACGCTCGAGGACGCCGGCTTCCAGGTCCTCGTCCGTGACCCGTTCAACGTCCTGTACCTGGGCATCAACGCCGGCGGCGCCGTCGCCGGCACGACCCCCAACCCTGCGCTGCAGGACGTGCGGGTCCGCCAGGCGATTGCGCACGCCATCGACCGCGAGACGATCGTCAACTCGCTGCTCCCCGAGGGCGCCGAGGCGGCCACGCAGTTCATGCCGCCGACCGTCGACGGCTGGGCCGACGACGTGACGACCTACGAGTACGACCCCGAGCGGGCGAAGGCCCTGCTGGCCGAGGCCGGCGCCACCGGCACCACGCTGCGGTTCTACTACCCAACCGACGTCACCCGGCCCTACCTGCCCGACCCGGCCGCGATGTTCCAGGTCATCAACCAGAACCTGATCGACGTCGGCTTCACCGTCCAGCCGACGGCGCTGCCGTGGAACCCGGACTACCTGCAGGCAGCCCAGGCCGGCCAGGCCGACATCCACCTGCTCGGCTGGACCGGTGACTACAACGACGCCTACAACTTCATCGGCACCTTCTTCGCCGCCAAGGCGGACGGTCGGGCGAAGGCGGAGTTCGGCGCGTTCAGCGCTCCGGAGATCTTCGAGACACTGGACCGGGCCGACGCCGAGCCCGACCCGGCCAACCGGACGGAGATGTACCAGGAGGCCAACCGGCTGATCATGGACTTCCTGCCGGGTGTCCCGATCTCGCACTCGCCGCCGGCCCTCGTGGTGTCGGAGAGGGTGCAGGGTCTCGAGCCCAGCCCGCTGACCGCCGAGGTCTTCTCCACGGTGTCCATCAGCGACTGATCCGGCATCCTGGTCGCGCCGATGGCACCCGTTGCCACCGGCGCGACCAGCTGTTTCCGGTTCCGGAAAGGTGATCCGAGCACGTGCTCCGCTTCATCGTCCGGCGGCTCATCCAGCTGGTCCCGATCCTCCTGGGACTGTCCGTGCTGCTGTTCGCCTGGCTCCGGGCCCTCCCCGGCGGCCCGGCCCAGGCGGCGCTGGGGGAGCGCGCCACCCCAGAGGACATCGCCCGCTACAACGAGCTGTTCGGCCTGGACCAGCCGATCTTCGTCCAGTACCTGCGCTTCCTCGGCCGGGCCGTCCAGCTCGACTTCGGCAACTCGGCGCGCACGGGCCGCCCGGTCACCGAGGAGTTCCTCGAGCGGATGCCCGGCACCATCGAGCTGACCCTCTTCGCGATGATCTTCGCGATCGGGGTCGGGATCCCGCTGGGCTACCTCGCCGCACGCCGGCACGGGAGCTGGCTGGACTCCACCTCCGTCATCGGCTCGCTGCTGGGCGTCGCCATCCCCGTCTTCTTCCTCGCCTACCTGCTGCGGCTGGCCTTCGCCGTGGAGTTGGGCTGGTTGCCCGGCTCCGGCCGCCAGGACGTGCGGATCGACGCCACCCGCATCACCAACTTCTACGTCCTGGACGGCCTGCTGACGCGGGAGTGGGACGCGGCCTGGGACGCCGTCACGCACCTGATCCTGCCCGGGATCGCGCTCGGGACCATCCCGCTGGCGATCATCGTGCGGATCACGCGGGCGTCGGTCCTCGACGTGGTGAACGAGGACTACGTCCGGACGGCGAACGCCAAGGGCCTGGCCATCTCCACGGTGCGGCGGCGGCACATCATCAAGAACGCCCTTCTGCCGGTGTCGACGACGATCGGCCTGCAGACCGGCCTGCTCCTGTCCGGAGCCGTTCTCACCGAGACCGTCTTCGCATTCGGAGGGGTGGGATCTGCGCTGTACGACGCTCTCTTCGCGCGGGACTTCGCCGTCCTCCAGGGGTTCATCCTGCTGCTCGCGATCGTGTACGTGCTGGTGAACCTGCTGGTCGACATCTCCTACGGCCTGCTCGACCCGAGGGTGCGGGTCCGATGACGCCTGCGGAGTCGGACAGGGGGCAGCGCCGATGACGCCTGCAGAAGCGGACAGGGGGCAGAGCCGGTGACCGCCATGGGGGACCTCAGGCGGCGGCGGATCGACGAGCTCGCCGCCCGGGCCGGTCAGGTGCCCGAGGGGGAGGGCGGGGTCTCGCTCACCAAGAGCGCGATCCGGCGCCTGCGCCGCGACCCGGTGGCGATCATCGGGGCCGTCATCGTGGTCCTGTTCCTGGTCGTGGCGCTGCTCGCGCCGCTGCTGGCCCCGCGTGACCCGCTGGCGCAGAGCCTGCTGTCGGAGATCCGCCCTGGGTTCATCCCCGGCGGGCGGGAGGGCTTTCCGCTCGGCGTCGACAACCTGGGTCGCGACCTGCTGTCCCGGCTGATCTGGGGCTCTCGTCAGTCGCTGCTCATCGGCGTGATCTCGACTGTCCTCGGGGTCGTCGTCGGCATGGCGCTCGGCGTGCTGGCCGGCGCGTTCGGGGGGCTGGTCGACACCCTCGTCATGCGGTTCGTCGACATCCTGCTGTCGATCCCCGGCCTGCTGATGGCGATCAGCATCTCGGTGCTGCTGGGGCAGAACCAGTACGCGCTGATGATCGCCATCGCGGTGACCCAGGTGCCGATCTTCGCCCGGTTGCTGCGCGGATCGATGCTCGTGCAACGGGGCAGCGACTACGCCGTCGCGGCGCAGGCGCTGGGCATACGCAAGGGCCGGATCGTCTTCGGGCACGTCCTGCCGAACTCGCTGAGCCCGGTCATCGTGCAGGCCACCCTGTCGCTGGCGACGGCGATCATCGAGGCGGCGGCGCTGTCGTTCCTCGGCCTCGGCGACCCCGACCTGGCCCGGCCGGAGTGGGGCGCGATGCTGGCCAACGCCCAGGCCTTCCTGTCCATCCGGCCGGAGCTCGCCTTCTACCCGGCGCTGTGCATCATCGTGGTCGCGCTCGGGTTCACGCTGCTGGGCGAGTCGCTGCGCGAGGCCCTCGACCCGAAGTTCCGGAGGTGAACCCATGAGCGCGGAGGTGAACCGCACGAGCGCCGTCCTGGGCGCACCGGTGCTCGAGGTGGAGGAATTGTCGGTCACCTTCGACCGGAAGGGCGAGCAGCCCACGCGCGCCGTCGATGGTGTCAGCTTCTCCGTGGGGCCGGGGGAGACGGTCGGCCTGGTCGGAGAGTCCGGCTGCGGCAAGTCGGTGACCTCGCTGGCAATCATGGGCCTGCTCCCGCGCCGCGGGGTATCGGTGAGCGGCTCGGTCCAGCTGGAGGGGCAGGAGCTGATCGGCGCGGGCGACCGGACGCTGCGCAAGCTGCGCGGCGCCCACATGGCCATGGTGTTCCAGGACCCGCTCTCCTCGCTCAATCCGACGGTGCCGATCGGCACCCAGGTGACCGAGGTGCTGCTCGAGCACCGGGAGATGTCGAAGTCGCAGGCCGCCGCCGAAGCCGTCGAACTCCTGGACCGGGTCGGCATCCCGGACCCGTCCCGGCGGCTCAAGGAGTACCCGCACCAGCTCTCGGGCGGCATGCGGCAGCGCGCACTGATCGCCATGGCGCTGGCCTGCTCCCCACGGCTGCTCATTGCCGACGAGCCCACGACCGCCCTGGACGTCACCATCCAGGCCCAGATCCTGGAACTGCTCAAGGAGCTCGTCGTCGACACCGGCACGGCGCTGGTGATGATCACCCACGACCTCGGCGTCGTCGCCGGTCTCTGCGACCGGGTGCACGTCATGTACTCCGGGAAGATCATCGAGACGGCAGACCGGCACGAGCTGTTCGCGCGGCCGCGGCAGCCCTACACCGGTGGCCTGCTCGCCTCGGTGCCCCGGCTGGACGCCGGCCGCGGGACGCCGCTCACCCCCATCCGCGGATCGGCTCGCGACGCCATCCCGTGGGCGGAGGGCTGCGCGTTCGCTCCCCGCTGCGACAACGCACAGGACGACTGCCTCACCGAGGTGTCGGGCAGCGTCGTCCCGCTGGAGTACGACGGCCCGGGCCGTGAGCTGCGCTGCCGGCACCCGCTGGAGTACCCGCCGGTCGAGTCCGGTGCCACCGCCTTCGGGGGCGCCCGATGAGCGAGCCACTCCTGCGCGTCGAGGACCTGAAAGTGCATTTCCCGATCAAGCGGGGCGTCTTCTTCGACCGCACCGTCGGGCACGTCCGCGCCGTGGACGGCGTCGGTCTGGCCATCGAGCGCGGCTCGACCTACGGACTGGTCGGTGAGTCCGGCTGCGGCAAGTCGACGCTGGGCCGCGCGATCCTCCGGCTGGTCGAGCCCACCGCCGGGAAGGTGGTCTTCGACGGCACCGACGTGGCGTCGCTGAAGGGGGAGCCGCTGCGGCAGATGCGTCAGCGCATGCAGATGGTCTTCCAGGATCCCCTGGGCAGTCTCGACCCCCGGCAGAACGTCGAGTCGCTGCTGTCGGAACCGCTGCGCGCGCACGGCCTGGGCGGCGGCACGAAGGGGATCGCGGAGAAGATCCGAGGGCTGCTGGACGCCGTGGGCCTGCCGTCGGCCGCACTGCGCCGGTATCCGCACGAGTTCTCCGGCGGGCAGCGGCAGCGCATCGGCATCGCCCGCGCGATCGCCCTCGAACCCGACCTGCTCATCGCCGACGAGCCGGTGTCCGCCCTCGACGTCAGCGTGCAGGCGCAGGTGCTCAACCTGCTGGAGGAGCTCCAGGAGCGGCTGGGGCTGACCTACCTCGTCATCGCCCACGACCTCGCCGTCGTCCGGCACATCAGTGACGTCGTCGGGGTGATGTACCTCGGCTCGCTGGTGGAGCAGGCGCCGGCCGACGACCTGTACGAACAGCCGCTGCACCCGTACACGCGGGCGCTCATGAGCGCCGTCCCCGTGCCCGACCCCGTCGTGGAGGAGCGTCGCGAGCGGATCCTGCTGGCCGGGGACCTGCCGTCGCCGGCGAACCCGCCGAGCGGCTGCCGGTTCCACACTCGCTGCGCGTGGCGGCAGGAGACGCGGTGCGACGACGAGGTCCCCGTGCTGCGCGAGCTCGCCCCCGGTCGGCTGATCAGCTGCCACTGGGCCGAGGAGATCCGCGACGGCAAGCTCTCGCCCAAGTCGGCGGAGGAGGTGGCGGCCACACGGGGCGTCGCCGTCGCACCGACCGGCGCCGAGGGCTTCGACACCGACGCACTCGTCGGCGGGGTCGACCAGCCGATCGAGCGCACCTGAGCTACTCCAGGACGACGTCGTCCCCGCGCCGCACGGCCCGGCGGACGCGGAGGCGGAGGATGCGGGCGTAGGACCGCACGAACTGCGTGTAGCCCGGTGTCGGGCCGTGGTAGCCGAGGAAGCCTCTCGGCCCCTCGACCATCTCGCCCGTGCGGACGTCGTAGCGGCTCTGGTGCCATGGGCAGACCAGGCAACCGTCGGCGTCGAGGGTGCCCTCGGAGAGGTCGGCGAGCTGGTGCCGGCAGCGGCGGGAGACCGCGAAGTACCGGTCGTTCCCGCGGTTGCCCATCACCCAGTCGCCGGCGCGCCGGACCGCTCCGGACGGCAGGTCGGCGGCGGGAATCCGGTCGGGTTCGCTCACGCGGGCTCCTCGGGCGGTCGGGACGGCGGCTTCGCACCTACCCCGTGCGACGCGGCCGGACGCCTCGCACGTCAGTAGGGTCGAACGTCCGTTCCGGAGAATGTCCAGGAGGTGCCGTGCGTCGGTCCGCCGTCGTCCTTGGTGCGGCCGCTCTCTTGCTCGGGAGCGGCAGCCCCGCGCTGGCCGAGGAACCGCTCCGGCTCGGCGACCAGGTGGTCGACGAGGCGGGCGTGCTCGGGGACGAGGCGGAGGTCGAAGGCGCGCTCGACGAACTGCAGGCCGAGGACGGCACCGACCTCTACGTCGTCTTCGTGGACACCTTCGAGGGCCTGGACGCCGGGCAGTGGATGGCCGAGACCAGCGACCTCTCGGGGCTCGGCGGCAACGACGCGATCCTCGCCGTCGCGGTCGAGGACCGCAGCTACGCGTTCACCCTGCCGGCCGGCTCGGAGCTCACGACCGAGGAGGCGGATTCTCTCGCCGGACAGTCCGTGGAGCCCGAATTCGGCGAGGGTGATTGGGCTGCAGGCGCCGTGGCGTTCGCCGACATCCTGCGCACCGGGGATGCCCCTGGTTCCGCGACCGCCGGGGATGCCGGGGGCGGGGGCGGGGCGCTGCTCGTCCTCGGCGCCATCGCCGTCGCCGGCGGCGGGGCCTACCTGGTGTCGCGGTCCCGCCGACGGAAGCGGGAGGCGCTGCCCCCGCCCGTGCAGCGGCTCGAGCGGCCCGATCCCCACGCCGGAACATCCACCGAGGAGCTGCAGGGCCGCGCGAGCAACGCACTGCTCGAGCTGGACGAGGCGATGAAGACCTCGCAGCTGGACCTCGACTACGCCCGCTCCCAGTACGGCGACGAGGCGGTGACCGGGTTCGACAAGGCCCTGGCGACGTCGCGGGACGAGCTGGCGCGGGCCTTCGCCCTGCGCCAGCAGCTCGACGACGACGTCCCCGAGGACGAGCCCACCACCCGCCAGATGCTCGGTGAGATCCTTCGGCTCACCGAGGCTGCCGACGCCCGGCTCGACGAGCAGGCCGAGGCGTTCTCCCGCCTGCGGGACCTGGAGCGCACCGCCCCGGCCGTGCTCGAGGCGCTGGCGCCGCGCATCGTGGCACTGCGAGCGCGCATCCCGCAGGAGGAGCGGCGGCTCGCCGAGCTCCGCGAGCGCTTCGCGGAGTCGGCGCTCGCCCCGGTCCGCGACAACGTGACCGAGGCGCAGGCCCGCCTGGCTGCCGCCGAGCGGGAGGTACACGAGGCGCTGGACGCCCTCGGTGCGAACCGGCCCGGGGACGCCGTGGGCGACATCCGCGCGGCGGAGGACGCCGTCGCGCAGACCACTCTGCTGCTCGACGCCGTCGGCCGGCTCGCCGAAGACCTCCGGGACGCGGGCGCCCGGGTGGCCGCCGTGCGGGCGGAGACGGAGAAGGACCTCGCCGAAGCGCGGTCGCTGGTGGCCGCCGGTCGGCACAGCGGTCTGCGCCCGCAGATTGCGCGGGCGGAAGCCGCGCTCACCACCGCCGACGCGGTGATCCGGCCCGCCGACGGGTCGCCGGCCGATCCGCTGACCGCACTGCGGCTGCTCGAGGAGGCGGACATCGCGCTGGAGCAGGCGCTGTCGGTCGCTCGGGACACCGAGACACAGGTGCGGCGCGCGGCCGCGGCACTGGAGCAGGCCATGCTGACGGCGCGGTCGACGATGGCGGCGGCCGCCGACTTCATCGACACGCGTCGCGGCGCCGTCGGGCCGGAGGCGCGCACGCGCCTCGCCGAGGCGCAGCGCCACCTCGACGTCGCCGTCGACCTGGCCCGGGACGACCCCATCTCCGCGCTGCGCGAGGTGCACTCGGCCGTCACCCTGGCCCAGCAGGCGCTGGACCGCGCGCAGGACGACGTGTCGCAGTGGTCCGGCCGCGGTTACGGCGGTGGTTACGGCGGTGGTTACGGCGGCGGCTACGGCGGCGGCTACGGCGGCGGCCGCCGGGGCGGCGTGGACCTCGGCAGCCTCGTGCTCGGGGGGATCCTCCTCGGCGGCGGCCGGGGCGGCGGCTTCGGATCGGGCGGGCTCGGAGGGGGCTTCGGTGGCGGCGGTCGCTCCGGCGGCGGCCGGACGGGTGGCGGCAGCTTCGGTGGCGGACGAACCGGCGGGGGCAGTTTCGGCGGTTCCCGCCGGGGGGGACGGACCGGCGGCGGCCGGTTCTAGGCTCCCGGCGAGCTCGGACCGAAGACCCTGGGAACTGTCAGCCCCGGGTGGGACGGTTCCCTTCCCCGACGCAAGGAGGAGAACCGATGCCCACCCGGAACACACCGTGGCCCGCGGGTACGCCCTGCTGGGTCGACTACGGCGCCGCCGACCTGGACGCCGCGAAGGCCTTCTACGCCGAATTGCTCGGCTGGGCCTACACCGGCGGTGATCCGGAGTTCGGCGGTTACCTCAACGCAACTGTCGAGGGCGCGCAGGCGGCCGGGATGGGCCCGCAGATGGATCCGTCCGACCCGCCGCGCTGGACCACCTACTTCGCCACGGACGACGCCGCGGCCACTGTGACCCGGATCCGGGACGCCGGCGGAACGGTGATCGTCGAGCCGATGGAGGTCGGCCCGATGGGGACGATGGTCATCGCGCTGGACCCGCAGGGGAACCCCTTCGGCCTGTGGCAATCCGGCACGCACACCGGAGTACGGGTCTACAACGAGCCGGGCGCGCTGGTCTGGAACGAGGCCGCCGTGGACGACCCCGAGGCCGCACGGGTCTTCTACGCCGCGGTCTTCGGCTTCCGCTTCGACGAGGTCCCCGATGCCGGCGGCTACACCACCTTCGCGGCCGACGACCGCCCGATGGGCGGCCTCGGCGGGCACCAGCCGGGTTCTCCCAAGGGCTGGACGACGTGCTTCGCGGTGGCATCGACGGACGACGCCGTCGCCATGGTCGAGTCCCGGGGCGGGAAGCTCGTGATGGCGCCGATGAACACCCCGTTCGGGCGCTTCGCCGTGGTCGAGGACCCGTGGGCCGCGCCGTTCACGGTCATGCAGCTTCCGCCGGGTATGCCTGGCTGAGCCAAGCGGGCGTACCGGCCGGCGTCCTCTCAGTGGGCGCCGGCCGGCCAGGCGGGCGGGTCAGTCCGGGAGCTGTCCGTAGGTGTGCTCGGGCCGGAACCGGACCACGAGCCGGCGGTCGGCCACCATGGCGGCGCGGTAGTCGTCCCAGTCCTCGTGCTCGCCGTTGATGCCGCGGTAGTAGGTGATCAACTCCTCGACCGTGTCGTCGTGCGGGTCGGCCGCCACCGGGGTGAGCTCCGCGGTGCCCTCCACGGCCACCCAGGTCCAGAAGTCCTTTGACGCCACATGCAGGGTCACCCGGGGGTCGACGGTCAGGTTGCGGGTCTTTGCCCGATCGGCGGTCACCGAGATCCTGAAGAGCTGCTGCTCCGAGTCGTAGGCGTAGCCGATGTTGGACAGCTGCGGCCGCCCGTCCCGCTTGACCGTCGCGAGCACGCCCCATCTGTTCTCGGCGAGGAACGCGAGCATGCGGGCGTCGACGTTCCCTGTGGTCACCGCTGCCTGCCCCGGGCCTTGAGCGGGACGGGCGGCAGCGGCGGGGCCTCGAGCCGGGCGCCGTCGTAGCCGGGAACGGCGCCGAACCGCTCGGACTCGCCGTTCCACTGCTCGGCGTAGTCCGCGATCTCCTCGCCGGACCGGCCGACGAAGTTCCACCACATGACCAGCTTCTCCTCGAACGGCTCGCCGCCCAGCAGCAGCAGCCGGGCCGCTTTCTCCGCTCGCAGCCGCAGCGAGCGGCGGCCGGTGCCCAGGTAGAGCATGGCGCCGCGCTCCAGCGGCACCCCCTCAACCGAGGCCCCGCCGGAGGACGCCAGCAGTCCGTACTCGAAGTCCGGCTCCAGCGGCACCTCGATGTCGGCACCCGCGGCCACGTCGAGGTCGACGCCGACGAGAGGGGTGTACGCGGTCCCGGGCGAGGTGGCTCCGCCGAACGAGCCCATGAGCACCGTCGTCGTCAGCCCGTCGGAGGCCCAGCCAGGCAGGGTGGCGTGGTGGGCGAAGGCAGGTGCGGTCTCGCGGTGCGCTTCGGGCAGGGCGACCCACAGCTGCGCTCCGTGCAGATAACGCGGGTGGCTCACAGGTGACTGCTCCGAGTGCGCGATGCCCTGGCCTGCCGTCATCAGCGCCAGCTGGCCCGGACCGAAGCGGACGTCGCTGCCCAGCGAGTCGCGGTGGTGCACCTCGCCCTCGAGCAGCCAGGACACCGTCTGCAGCCCCGTGTGCGGGTGCGGCGGCACCTGCATGCCGGTGCCGGACGCGATGTCGTCGGGGCCGTAGTGATCGACGAACGCCCAGGCGCCGACGAGTCGTCGTCCCAGTGTGGGCAGCAGCCGGCGAACACGTGTGCTCTCCCCGAGCACTACCTCCTTGCCGGGGAGCAGGTCCAGTGCCGGGCCGGCGGACGTCTGCTCCAGCCCGCCCAGCTCGCGCGCCGACGGACGGCGGTCGAGGTTGCTCATCTCCGGACTCCCTTACGGTCGCTGGTCAGTCTCGCCCCGGACGGCCGCGTGCGGAACCGTCGGGCCGGAGACACGCTGTGCCGGGACGGCGCCCAGCCGGCCGGCTTGGAAGTCGCTGAACGCGTCCATCACTTCCTGCCGGGTGTTCATGGCGAACGGCCCGTACATGGCGATCGGCTCGCGGATCGGGGCGCCACCGAGGATCACGACGTCCAGCGCCGGCGTCCGCGACTCCTGGTGGACGGCGCCGTGCACGGTGACCGTGTCGCCGGGGCCGAGCACCGCGAGCTGTCCGGTGCGGATCGGCGCGCGGTCGATGCCCACCGAGCCGGCGCCGGAGAGCACGTAGACGAGGGCGTTGAAGTCCGGCCGCCAGGGCAGGTCGAGGGTCGCGCCGGGAGACACGGTCGCGTGCACCATGGCCATGGGCGTGTAGGTCGAGCCCGGGCCGCGCTGCCCGGCGACGTCCCCGGCGATGACCCGCAGGAAGGCGCCGGCGTCAGGACTGGCGAGGAGCACCGCGGCGTTGGCGCGCAGGTCCTGGTAACGCGGCTCCACCCACTTCTGCGCCTCGGGCAGGTTCACCCACAGCTGCAGCCCGTGGAACAGGCCGCCGCTGACCACGAGGTGCTCCGGCGGCCGCTCGATGTGCAGGACGCCGCCGCCCGCGGTCATCTCCCAGCCGCAAGTGATGAGCAGGACCTAGGGCGCTGGCCCACTTCTTCACCCCGCCAGCATCTAGGAGCCCGCGTGACCGCCCGACCGAAGCGCGTCGTCATCTACGTCCGCCTCTCCCGCCACCGTGGCGCGGCCGACCCTTCCACTTCGCCAGAGCGCCAGGAAGAGGCGGGCCGCGCCTACTGCCTGGCCAAGGGATGGGAGGTCGCGGACGTCGTCCACGATCTCGACGAGAGCGGATCGGATAAGGGGCTTCGACTTGACCGGCCGGGCCTTCAGCGCATCCGGGCCATGTGGGCGGACGTGGACGTCGTCCTCTTCGCCAAGCTGGACCGCCTCGCCCGTTCCGTCGTGGACTTTCACGTCTTCGCGGCGGAGGCCAAGGCCCAGGAGGTCGACGTCGTCTCCGTGGCCGAGGGCCTGGACCTGACGACCGCCTCGGGCCGCTTCGCGGCCACCATCCTCGCGGCGTTCGCGGAAATGGAGGCGGCCACGATCGCGGAGCGCACCCGAGACGGGCTCCGCGCGGTCCGCGCCCAAGGCCGATGGGCGGGCGGGACGCTTCCCTTCGGCTACCGCGCCGTCCCGGCGCCAGGCGGGAGGGGGAAGGTCTTGGAGGCCAGCCCCGAAGAGGCGGCGTTCATCCGGGAGGCCGCCCAACGCGTCCTCGGCGGCGCCTCGCTGACGGCCGTCGTCCGCTGGGCCAACGGCCCCGCCGGCCTTCGCCCGCGTCGGGCGCAGGAGTGGACCCGGCGAACCCTGACGCAGGTCCTCACCGGAACCGCCGTTCGGGGCCAGGCTTCCCGCGTCGTGAAGGAAAAGGGGAAGCCGCGCCGATCGGTCCCCGTCCTCGACGCCGAAGGCCGCCAGGTCACCTGGGATCAGATCCTCACGCCCGACGACAGCGCGGCCCTTCGGCGCCTCCTGACGCCTTCACCGGACCCGAGCAAGGGCGGCCGTCACCCGGCGCGGCTCCTCTCGGGCCTCCTCGTCTGCCACGACTGCGGCGAGCGTCTCCAGGTCGCCCGCCGCACGGACGGGAGCGTCACTTATCGCTGCCAGACGGCCCGAGAGGCGGGACGTTGCGCCCAGCCCGTCTCCATCTCCGCTACCGCCCTGGAGGACTTCATCTCGCGGAACTACCTGAGCGGTTACGGCCGCCTTCCCGCGATGGTGCGCCGGGCCGAGGTCCCCGGGGCCGCTGACCTGGAGGGCGCGGAGCAGGCCGTCGCCGACGCTCTGGAGGCCCTCGCCGCTGCGGCGACGACGGAAGCGTTCCAGTCACTCCAGGCCGCCCAGGAGCGCCTCCGGGAGTTGGCGGAGGCTCCGCCCACGCCCGTTATCCGGCTCGT
>JALYMS010000006.1 GCA_030773535.1 Actinomycetota bacterium
GCAGTTCCGCCGCGTCAACGGCCACCTGCACCTGTCCGCGCTACGCGCCGCGCTCGCGCGCGAGGCCAGTGAAACTGTCGGACCGCTCGTGCAAGATGAGCTCGTGAACGTCGCCTGACACCGTCGGACCGCCACCGAAGTTCCACCGAGCTCGGGACATCCTCGTGCGGACCGTGGGGGCCCCCTTGCACGTTGACGTCGACGACGAACAGCACGGCGTCGGCCGCGCGACGGCGACCTCCGCCTGGGCGGCGACGGCCTTCTGGATGCCGATCGGCGCGCTCGTCGTCGACCTTGTTGGCCACCAGGACGACCGGCTTGGACAGTGTGGGCCCCCCAGGCCGAGCGACCAGAGCATCGCGGCGTCAGCCCGTCGCCAGGGAGTAGTGCGCCGCGACGGCGTCCGCCGGGAGCGCCCGTGCGTAGACGGCCGTCTCGTCCAGCGCCCCGCCGAAGTGGTCGCTGGTCGGCGGGTTGGGCCAGATCCGGCCGGCGCAGGTGATGACGCGGCAGCTGATGTTGTCGCCGGCCACCCGCCAGTAGCCGGGCACCTTCATCGCCGTGGTGGTGCCGTTCTTGCCGACCAGCACGCCGTCGACGTAGAGCGCCATGCCGGAGTTGCCCTGCGTCCCGACGACGTGGTGCCACTGCCCGTCGTTGTAGGCCGCGGCGGTCGTCAGCGCCACCCGGCTGCCGTTGTCGACGCCGAAGATCAGACGCCCGTCGTCGGTCATGTAGAGGTGCCGGTCGAAGTTGCGGCTGGGCAGGACCTGCTTGTCGCCGAAACCGATCAGCTTGCCGCCCGCGGTCGTGGTCGTCTTGAACCACGTCTCAACGCTGAAGGCGCCGGGCGGTGCGATGCGCTTCTCGGCGTAGAGGGTGGCCTTGGTGCCGGCGACGCTCATGGCCGGGCTGGCGTCGGAGACGAGCGCCCCAGGCGCGACGCGGTACTGAGCGGCGCCGTTGACGAGGGACACGTTGTTGTTCGCGTTCGTGGTGTCGGCGAAGAAGACGCCGCCCGGCTCGTCGTAGCGCCACAGACCGGTCGCTCCGTCGGCGACCACCCGAGCGGCGTACGCGGAGTCCGCGGACGCCACCGTGACGGCGCGCGCGGCGGTGGTCCGGGTGTGGACGCCGTCGGTCACGCTGACGGTGTAGGAGGGGCGCGTGCCCGGTGCCCGGCCCTCGTCGAGGAAGGTCATCTGCTGCCGCGACCAGAACCAGGACGTCGCCGTGGCGGTGTGCAGCAGCGTGCCGTCGCGGTAGACCCGGTAGGTCAGGGTGGCGTCGTCGGCGTCGAAGCTCTGCCGCCACGCCACCCGGACCTGCCCGGCGCGCACGCTGGTCACGCTCGGGGTCGACAGCGCGGGAGGGGCCTGGACGGAGGCCGACTGGCCGAAGCGGGTCAGGCCCTGCTGACGGACACCGTTGACCGTGGTGAACTCGCCGACCACCCACAGGTGGTCGCTCGCGCCGTCGGACACGACCATGTCACGCGGACCGAGCGCCTCACCGATCCCGTCGTTGGTCTGCGGGAACCACGGCAGCAGCGTCGGCTCGTCCACCCGCTGCGCCAGCAGGTGATAGCGGAAGCCGTCGGGGAACGAGCCCATGGTCGTGCAGTCGTGCACGTGCGAGCCGCTGTAGAGCAGGCCCGAGTAGACGACGACGGCCTGGGTGGCACCCAGGCAGGTGTCGCGCCAGCGCTGCTGGTGCGTGGACCAGTCGAAGGCGATGCGCCCGTCGAACTGCTGGAAGCCCGTGCCCTCGTTGGCCGTGTAGAAGCCGGTGGCGTCGACCGCGATGTCCTTGACGACCGACTTCGCAGGGATCAGCGTCGGATAGGCGACGAGGGTGTCCCCGTTGACCGGGTGCACCACCGCCAGGGCGTGCCCGGCGCTGCCGTTGGTCAGGTCGAAGTCGCCGCCGACGACCACCTCGGACCCGCCCGGGCGGACTGCGATGGCCCGGACCTCCTTGTCGAAGCTGGGGTCCCACTCCAGCAGCTGTCCCGAGGTGCTGGAGCCGACGGCGCCAACCGCCGCCGCGCGGGCGCGGGCGACCGAGCCGACGTAGCTCATCCCCCCGCCGAAGTAGACCGAGGACGCGGTGGCGTCGATCGCCCGCACGGTGGCCGTGGGCTGCGGCGCGAAGTCGGCCACCGGCGTGCAGGAGGCGATGTCGAGAGCGGCGATGTGCTTGCGTCCGGTCGCCGAGCCGACGGCGGTGAACGAGCCGCCGATGTAGAGCGTCTTGCCGTCGGGCGAGACGTCCAGCGCGCGCACGCTCGCGTCGGTGGATCCGGTGATCGCCGGCGCGCAGTCCACCGGGTTGCCCGTGGCGCCGTCGAAGATCGCCAGGTTGGTGCGCGTCACGGAGGTGACGTCCCCGGCGGCCTTGCCGGGCGGGCGGATCGCCCCGAAGTCGCCGCCGACGAAGACGAGCCCACCCGACGACGCCGACGCCCACACGATGCCGTCCGTCTGCCACGTCGGCAGGGCCGCGCCGGTGAAGGCCACTCCCGACTGCAGGGCCGCCGAAGCCGTACCGGTGGCGACCGGCAGTCCCACCGTGCTGAGGGCGAGCGCGGCCATTCCTGCCACGAGCCGACGTGCCATGCGGTCTCCAATGATCGTCCTTGGCCGTCCAGGGCGTGCACGCCCAGTCCAGACCAGGCTAGGTCTGCGCCGCGGGGCCGCTCCAGCCCCGTATGGGTGGTTTCGGCTATCGAACGGCCGAGGGGCGGGGTTGAGAGCGACGGACCGTCAGGTGCCCGTCGCCGCCCGTAGTTTCGTGCGAAGGCGTGGGAACTGCCCGCCGGCGTAGACGGTACGCATGCGAACCGGGTACCCCCTCCGAGGCCATCCCGCGGCTCAGACAGAACCTGGATTGACTGGTTATTGACGCGTCCACCAACACGAATTTGAGGTACGGGAGGAGCGTGTCTACTAGTTCAGCGAGTGGCGCGCTCAGGTCGGGTACGGCTTCAGTTGCGGTCTTACCCCCTTGCCTCCTGAACGCCTTCTACCAGCTCGCTCAGACCGACGAGCAGGCCGAGCACACCTGGGCCTGGCTGATGGACCCCGCCCACGAGCTCGAAGGGCTGGTCGCTCACGACGCCGACGGACACGTCGTAGGACTCGCCCACGTCCGCTCCTTCCCCGCCCCTCGACCGCCACCGTCGGCGGTTACCTCGACGACCTCTACGTCGACCCCGCCGCCCGCGGCACCGGCGCCGCGGACGCCCTGCTCGCCGCCCTCGCCCGGCACGCCGGCCAGCGCAACTGGAGCGTCGTGCGGTGGATCACCGCCGACGACAAACCACCGAGCCCACGGCAAGTACGACCAGCACGCCACCCGCACCTCCTGGATCACCTACGACATGACCCCCACCTCCACCTGACCCGACACAGCAGTCAGCACCAAGCGCAGCACGCCGTCCCGGTAGCCGAACGACGAGCGGGACCAGGAAATCTCAGCGGCTTCCACTGGCCGGTCAGGACGAGGCCGTCTTCCCCATGTGGACAAGGTGCATGGCCAAGATCGCCGAACCGCGGATCAGCGAGCAGTGACTGCGCTCGGTCCAGGGTGTCCTGGGTGGCCAATCCGAACTCGATAATCCGCGGGGCCAGCTGCTCGAGGGTCAGGGACCAGCAAGACGCGGACGCGTTGCCCAGACCGGTGACGGGCAGAGTCGCCGCTGCGCCGACCTCGACCAAGGCCGCGGTCGAGCAAGCCGATCGGCACACGTCGGGACCAGGTGCAGTCCGTGCCGATGGTGCGGGCCAGCACCGCTTCGACAGCGAGCATCGCGGACCGGAAGTCCTCGTTAGCAGCCGCCTGCACCGGGAAGCTGGTCAGGCTCTCGACGACGAGCCAGCCACCGGGAGCGAGTGCGGCGACGAGCCGATCGAGGACCGCTTCCCGCTCGGGCAGGTGCTCGAGCACGAACCGGGCGTGGACCAGGTCGCACCCCGCTGCCGGCGGCTGGTCTGTCACGACGTCGTGCCGCATCGTCGCCAGCCCCGGCCGCTTCAGCCGCTCGAGGAAGCGCATGTCCACGTCGGTCGCCAAGACCTGGACCTGCCCGCGATCGAGCGAGGGGGCGAAGGCCGGCTCGGCCAGCCACACCGCCACGGTGCCGCTGCCCGCGCCGACCTCCCAGCAACGCGGCGCCACCCAGACTGCAGGCCCAGCCGCCCGAGCGCCAGCTGCGTCCAGCCGTCACACACCTCAGCGATCGCGGCCAGGCGCCGCTCCTCGAACGAAGAAGCGGCCCCCATCACACGCTCCCCGTAGCGCTCGGCCGCGTCACGACCATCAGCCACGTCCCGACCGTACTGACCCGCCGATGCCGAATGTAATGCGTAGCCGGCCTGCCGTTGTCGTCCCGGTGAGCGAAGGGGCAGCGGCACCGTCCTCTCGAACCGCCTGCACGGGCGAAACCAGGCTGAACGCCCCAGCTACGTGCCGTAGAGGAATAGGCTATCGGACAAGATCCGGCGTCCCGTGCAGCGGCCGAGCGGCCACATAGCGCTGTCAGAGGCGCGCCAACTACCGCGGCAAGTCACA
>JALYMS010000007.1 GCA_030773535.1 Actinomycetota bacterium
CGTCGCCCACGGACTGCTCGCCGATTCTCCGCACGCGGTGCACATCCACTTCGGGGAGGAGGCTCGCCACGAGTGCCCGACCCTCGAGGACGACATGAATGGTGACGGGCGCCTGACGACGCTCGAGGGCGCTCCCGCCTACGGGCCGGTCATGCTCTCGCTCACCACCTCGGGTGACGCCAGCCCGGCGAGTGTGCTGGCGATCGACCGGTTCGACACCGCCATGGACGAGACGATGCACTACGAGCGCGACGGGGTCTTCGAGACCGCTGAAGGAGTCGCCGAGGAGATCGCCGACGGAAAGGGCGTCGTCGTGGTCCACGGCGTCGACTACAACGGGAACGGGATGTACGACGGTGCGGCCATGTCCCACCTGGACCCGTCGCTGCCCGCGGAGGCCACCGACCCAGCCATGTGCGGGGTGCTCGAGGACGACTGAGCGATTCGCGCTCCAGTCCGGACGGCTTCTCGCCGTCCGCACCGGAGGGCAGCTCCTGAACGGCCGGCCTGCCGCAGCGGCTGTGCAGACGGTCAGCCGGTGAACCGGACGACCCCGCCCTCGGTGGCACTGAGCCGAGCGGCGTCGAGCACCGTCGCCGTCGCGATGGCGTCCCGCGGCTCGACCGGCACCGGACCCAGCCCGCGGACCGCCCGGGCGAACGCCGGATAGAAGTCGCTCCAGGCACCCCTCTCCGACGGCACCGGCTCGCCGGCGTCGCCCCGGTGCAGGCGCCCCCAGTGCAGGGTCGACTCGGCGCCCCAGGCCGGGCCCAGGGACGCCGGCGTGTGGCCGGCGAGCAGCAGCCCCTCCTGCCCGTCCATGAGCGTGCCGTTCACGTAGGCGGCCGTGGTCCCGGTGACCCGGAAGCGAGGCCCGGGTGCGCCCTGGCTCCAGCTGCCCCACAGGTGCGACCGGGCGCCGCTGGTGTGGGTGAGCGCCACGAAGACGTCGTCGTCCAGACCGTTGTCGCGCAGCCGCCACTCGGCGTACACGGACGCGACCGGCCCGACCAGCAGCAGCGCCTGGTCGACCAGGTGGCTCCCGAAGTCGAGCAGCGTTCCGCCGCCGGCCGCCCCAGGTCCCTCGTCCGGTGCCAGCCGCTCGAACCGGGACTCGAACCGGACGATCTGCCCCAGCACGCCGTCGGCGGCGAGGCGGCGCACGGTTCGGAAGTCCGAGTCCCACCGCCGGTTCTGATAGGGCGACAGCGGCAGCCCAAGTCGCTCTGCGAGTTCCACCGAGCGGGTCGCTGCGGCGGCGTCCATCGCGAACGGCTTGTCGCACACCACGGCCATGCCCAGCTTCAGCGCCTCGTCGGTCAGTGCGCTGTGCGTGTCGGCGGGCGTGGAGATGGCCACCGCCTCCGCCCCGGCCGCTCTCAGCTCCGCCAGGGAGCCGAAGCTCGCGACCGTCGGATGCTCCGACGCCACCAGCGAGCGGCGCTCGGGCGAGGAGGTGACCACGCCGACGAAGTCGCACTCCGGCGCGCTGGCGATCAGTGGCGCGTGGAAGTAACGGCCGCCGAAGCCGTACCCCAACAGTCCGAACCGGACGGGGGGCCTCGTCGAGGCCGCAGAGGTCACGGGAGGATCATGGCGTGTGCACCAGACTCACGCCCGGGACCTGCGGCGCGATACCGGCTGCCGACCCGGCGGCAGTGCCGGTCCGCCGCGGTCCGGCCGGGAGGTGCGCGTGACCAGTGAGACCGAGCGGCGCGAGCCGACGGGGGGAATCCCGTTCGGGACGGCGGTGCGGGCGTGGTTCGGCATCTCCCTGCAGACCTTCGGCGGCCCCGCGGGCCAGATCGCGGTCATGCAGCGGACCCTCGTCGACGAGAAGCGGTGGATCGGCCAGCGCCGGTTCCTGCACGCCATGAACTACTGCATGCTGCTACCCGGTCCGGAAGCACAGCAGCTGGCCACGTACGTGGGCTGGCTCCTGCACGGCACCCGCGGCGGGCTGGTCGCCGGCGGCCTGTTCGTGCTTCCGGGCGTCGTCGCCCTGCTCGCTCTGTCCGCCATCTACGTCGCCTTCGGGACGACAACGGCCGTGGCGGCCCTCTTCGCCGGGCTGGCTCCCGCGGTCCTCGCGATCGTCGCCCAGGCCGTCGTCCGCGTCGCACGACGGGCGCTGACCAGCCCGTCGCTGGTGTCGATCGCGGTCGCGTCGTTCCTCGCCCTCGCCCTCTTCGCGGTGCCGTTCCCCGTCGTCGTCCTGGTGGCGGGAGTGCTGGGCTGGGCCCTGCACCGTTGGCGGCCCAGAACGGTTCCCGAGGGCCGCGGAAAGGAGATCGTGGACGACGGTCCGTCCCCGGTCGTCCCGGACGACGTCCTGCACACCGAACCGCCGTCGACCCGGCGTACCGCCCGTGTGCTGCTCGTGGGCCTGCTGGTGTGGGGGCTGCCCGTCGGCGCCGTCGCGGTGCTCACCGGCGCCGGCAGTGTGTTCACCGAGCAGGGCTTGTTCTTCTCCGGCGCCGCGGTCGTCACCTTCGGTGGCGCCTACGCCGTCCTCGCCTACGTGGCGCAGCAGGCGGTCACCGTCTACGGCTGGCTGGCGCCGGGGGAGATGGTGCGCGGACTGGCGCTGGCCGAGACGACGCCCGGCCCGCTGATCATGGTGGTGCAGTTCGTGGCGTTCCTGGGCGCGTACCGCGATCCCGGGCTGCTGGACCCCTGGGTGGCCGCCGTGCTCGCCTCCCTGCTGGTCACCTGGGTGACCTTCGT
>JALYMS010000008.1 GCA_030773535.1 Actinomycetota bacterium
CGGCCCGGCCGTGGGGTAACCTCGTCGGGCCAGCGGGTCCTGCCCGCTCATCCCCCGTAGCTCAATTGGCAGAGCATGCGACTGTTAATCGCAGGGTTATTGGTTCGAGTCCAATCGGGGGAGCAGAACCCTAGTTCAGCCGCTTGAGGGGCACGCCGTACCAGCCGTCGCGACGAACAAACGACGAACATTCGTAGCGGCCGAGCTCGCTCCCAGCCCGGCCGATCGTTTTCGCCCGTCGTCGTAGATCAGCGTGAGCGCTGCAGCGCCGTCGCCGCCTCCGGGCTCGCGAGGCCGCGGCCCATGTAGACGTCCTGGGTCAGGCTCGGCCTGTTGTGTCCCAGGTGGTCGGCGATCTGGCGGGCTGAGAGCCCCGCCTCGTCCAGTCGGGTCGCCACTGTCTTGCGGAACACGTGCGAGCTCACCCAGTCGAAGCCGGCGCGATCGAGGACCCGCCGCAGGTGGCTGCTCGTGTTGTGGGGATCCCGGAGTCGCCCGGTCGGACTCGGGAAGATCACCGCCGTGCCATGCGCCGCGGGGATCTGTGCCCGCCGGCGCTCGAGCAGGTCGACGACGAAGGACGGCAGAGCGATCGTGCGCCGACCGGCCGTGGTCTTGGGGAAGTCCTGAATCTCAAGGCCCCGACCTGGTGCTCGGATAAGCGTGGCGTCGATGCGCACCGTCGCGGCGTCCAGGTCCACGGCCGACCAGCGCACCGCGCACGCCTCGCCGATGCGCACGCCGGTGCCCAACATGAACTCGACCAGGTCGGGCAGGTCGAGCCGAACCGCCTCGGCGTCCGTGGCGAGCCGCTCGCACAGCTGGCGCCCTTCCTCGACCGTCAGGGCGCGCGGCCCCTGCGCGGGGCGGCGGTGCCCCCGCCTGGATCCGGCCTCCCGTACCGGGTTGGTCGGGAGAGCTCCGCGGCGGACGGCCTCCGCGAGGATCCCGGAGAGCACCGAGCGGGTGGACTTGGCCGCGCCGGCGCCGTGGCTCTTGCGGACCGCGGTCAGCAGCCGGTCGACGGTGGGCACGGTGATCTCTCGCAGTCGGAGTTGACCGACGCCGGGCATGACGTAGCTCTGCACGACGAAGCGATACAGCCGCTTGGTGCCCACGGCCAGGTCGCTGTCGTCGACCTCGGCCAGCCAGGCGGCGGCCACGGTCGCGAGCCGGCTGTCGGCGCTGTCGCCCTCCTCGAGGTCGCTGCCCCTGTCGCGCAGCGCGGCCCGCAGCCTGCGCTCGGCCTCAGCCTTGGTCCGGCCGTAGCGGGTCACCGACCGCCGGCGGCCGTCGAAATCGCGAAAGCTGACCTGCGCCCGGACGCGGCCCTTGCCGATGACGAGGAAGTTCATCGCGCCGAAGGTCCCCACGGCGAGTGGCGGCCTCGGCATGATTCCTCCCCGGGTCTGCCGGATGCCTGAGCCTCGGTCCGGAGGGGGGCGGAGGTGTCCCGTGGCCGAAAACGGGGGACGCAGCCGAGGCTTGTGGACAACCACGGTCGGTGCGGCCGGTTGGGTGCTATGCGGGCTCGGGTCCGTCGTGACGTGCCACGGCAGCGTCGTGTCGGTCAGTCACCCACTGCTCCAGGTCGTGCTGCCGGTAGAGCACCCGCCGGCCGAGGCGGAAACCGGCCGGGCCGACGCCGAGGTGGCGCCAGTACCGCAGGGTGGCGACGGAAGTGCGGAGGAACGCGGCCGCCTCCTGCAGGGTCAGCAGGACGGTCGGATTGGGGTGGTTGCGGTCATCGCTCAAAGTCAGGCCTTTCCGGACGTGGACAGCGCCGGGCACCACGC
The DNA here is from genome assembly GCA_030773535.1 of Actinomycetota bacterium. Lineage (GTDB taxonomy): Bacteria > Actinomycetota > Actinomycetes > Mycobacteriales > Geodermatophilaceae > Blastococcus_B. Next base: position 1,797 of record JALYMS010000008.1, read on the forward strand.
TGCCGACCCGGCCTCCTGTTCCTCTCCTGTGGCAGCTCTCCTGTTCTTCTCCAGTTCTCCTTGAGCTGTTTCTGGGCAATCGGGCCCTGATGGCCGGGGGCGCTGCCGGGGCGGAGCCGTTCTACTGGAGGAATACAGGAGGTGCCGCTCGAACCGTCGCCGCGTCCGTGACCCTGACAGGGGACGCGATCTTCGCAGCGCTACGGCCGGAGGTTGGGCAGTGTGCCTTTGATGTTGTTCTCGCGCACATAGCGTCGCCGGTGATAGGCAGCGAGAACGCGGCCGAGGGACGCGGCCAGCCCGGGAAGGTCGCGGTCGTAAACGCGGCCGTCGTCTAGCTGATCAGTGAGCTCGGCGAGCAGCCTCACCCAGTCCCGGCGGGTGGGCGCGGCCGGCACGCGGATTTCCACCTGTCGTTCAACCACGTGGACCGCGGCTCGCCCGGACGCCGCGGCCCGTGTCTGTTCCCACGCTCGGTGCCGGCAGGCGGCCGAGCACCACTTGGCGATCGGGCCGCGCCTCCCGGGCGTGATCGGCCCACCGCACCAGGCGCAGGTCGTCGCCGCGCTCCGCCGGTCGTGCGGGTCAGCCGCTTCTTCGCCGGGCTCAGGACGGCCCTGCTTGTTCTGTGCCCGCCCGACCCGCTCGCGCCGTTGCCGCTCACGCTCTCGCCGCCGAGCTCGGTAGTCGGCGCTTCCGCTCTCGCCCATGCGCCCCAGCGTGCTGACGAGTCTCCCGTAAACCCGTCACAACGAATTGCGGAACCCCTGAGGTGCATGAGGTGTAACCGCTTGCGATCTTGATCGCCGCCCGTGCTGATGAGAATGGTCGGGTCGTCCGGCGACGTCGACACACACTGGCGCGGGTAAGCCCGTTGAGGTGTATGGCGCGGGGTCCTCGGGTGCCTGTGATGGTTGCTGCGAGCACGTGGGTCTGTGTCCTGGCAGAGGGCCCTCCGGGCGACGCCTGTCGGTGTCGACCGTGGGAGGGGATCGGCGATGGAGGTGCTGTTCGAGCGGGTCGCCGGGCTGGACATCGGCAAGGCGTCGCTGACCGTCTGCGTGCGCACGCCCGGCCCGAGTGGCCGGCGCAGCAGTCAGACGCGGACGTTCAAGACCACGACCCGGTCGCTGGAGGTGATGCGCGACTGGCTGCTCGCCAACGGCGTGACGATCGCGGCGATGGAGTCGACCTCGACGTACTGGAAGGCGCCGTGCTACTGCCTGGAGGACGTCATGCAGGCGTGGCTGCTCAATGCCGCGCACATGAAGGCCGTTCCAGGGCGCAAGACCGACGTCAAGGACGCCGAGTGGATCGCCCAGCTGCATGAGCACGGGCTGCTGCGGCCGTCGTTCGTGCCGCCGCCGGACATCCGCCGGCTGCGGATGCTGACCCGATACCGGGTGCAGCTGATGGGGGACCGGACGCGGGAGGCGACCCGGCTGGAGGGCATGCTCGAGGTGCCTCCATCAAGCTCTCGGTGGTCGCCTCCAGTCTCACCACCGTCTCGGCGCGGGCGATGCTCGCGGCGTTGATCGACGGTGAGCGTGATCCGCGAGTGCTGGCCGACCTGGCCAAGGGCAAGATGCGGGCCAAGATCCCGGAGCTGACCGAGGCGCTGATCGGTCACTTCGACGCCGGCCACGCGCAGCTGGCCCGTTCCATCCTCGGGCGGCTGGACGCGGTCGAGGCCGACCTCGCCGAACTCGACGCGGTGATCGCCGCGGCTTGCCGGCCGTGGTCACACCAGATTCAGCTGCTGCAGACGATCCCCGGGGTGGGGGAGAAGGTCGCCCAGGTCATCCTCGCCGAGACCGGCGGGGACATGGCCCGCTTCCCCTCCGCTGCGCATCTGGCGGCCTGGGCCGGGGTGGCGCCGGCGATCTACGAGTCGGCCGGCAAGCGCAGCCCGACCGGTGCCCGGCACGGCAACAAGTGGCTGACGACCATGCTGGTCGAAGCGGCCGCGGCGACCGCCCGGATGAAGGGGGCCAACTACCTCTCCGCCCAGCACGCCCGGCTGACCGCCCGTCGTGGCACAGGTCGGGCGCAGGTCGCGGTCGCCCACTCGATCCTGGTCTCGGCCTACCGGATGGTGACCCGCGACGAGCCCTACCGGGAACTGGGCGCGGACTGGCTGGCCCGGCGCAACGACGAGGCTCACGCCCGGCGGCTGGTCGCCCAGCTCGAACGCCTCGGCCACACCGTGGTCCTCGAACCGGCCGCCTGACCCAACTGCAGAAGAACTAGAGGACGGGCTTCGCCCGCCCCGCGCTGACGCGCGCCTGCAACTCACCCATTCACGGGTCTGTGAGGGCTCGCGATCCTGTTGCGGTCCGCAGAAATGACAGCGCCTTGTTCGCTCGTGCCATCGGCTGTGTCTGTAGGGGAAGCCTGGACTCCGTGTCCGGCGCACAGCGTGGTGGTCCGCCGTTGGCGACCAGTCCGACCGCACTCTTGCGGGGACATGTCCGCCGGTTTTGACCGACGCCAACTTTCCGGGTCCGAACGCTGTGCGCCTGTGGCCTACGCAGGTGATTGACATACAGCTTTGAGCGTAGTGGGCACAATTATCCGGCCACTCATGCCGGACGACTGCGGCCCCCGCGGCCCGGATGACCTCGCTGAGGGCGGTCCGTCGACGAGAGGCCGGTGCGCTGTTCGGCGACCCGAATGAGCAGCCGGGGCAGCCAGGACAGCAGCACGAGCGCGGATGCGGGGCTCGAGGCGGTGGTAGACCGGCTGCAGCCGCAGGGGCGAACTTCAAATCGCGGAAGCCGCCGGCGGCGCCGACCGCCGGTTGCGGTGAGTCGTGCAGGCTCTGGCACGCCGCCAGTGTCACCGCCGGGATCGTCAGGTGTTGCTTCGATTGCGCGGGCGGAAGGGCTCCGGTGCGTCGGGAAGCAGATCGGCCGGATCGTCCGGCACCGGCTCAGCGGCTCGGCGGGGCGCGTGGAGCCTGCAGCGGGTCCGCACGGGCCGCGCCGGCACACCGATTGCGGCCCGTGCGGACGTCTCGCTGGAGGGCGACGTTCAGGCCATGACGGAGAAGACGGCCTGGATCGTGGATCGACGGCGCTCGGCGAGCTCGGTCATCAGCATTGGGCCGTCTTGGAAGGGGACGACGTCGGTGATCAGGCCGCGGCGCACCAGCTCACCGGAGTCGCTGAGCAGCGCGAGGGTCTCGTCCGACAGCCGTCGGCGGTCCCAGCGATCGGCCAGCCCGCGGGGCACCCGGCCGATCTGAGCGCAGCGGATCGTGAGCCCCTTGTGGTGGAACTCCTCCCCAAGCCGGAGTTCGGGGGCACCGCCCTGGTAAAAGGCCAGGTCTATGACGCTGCCCTGCGGGCGCAGGGCCCGGAGGGCGGTGGCCAGCATCGCGGCCTGTCCCCGACACTGGAAGACGACGTCGGCGCCGGCATCGGCGGGGGCGTGCTGCCAGCGCGAGGTGCACCACGTCCACACCGCTTCGGGGTGGTCGTCGACGACAGGGGTCAGACCGAGCGATCCCGCAGCGGCGAGCCGGTCGAGGTCGGGGTCCGCCAGGGCGACCTCGGCCGCGCCGTGCATTCGGGCGAACAGGCCGGTGAGCAGCCCGACGACGCCCCCGCCGATGACCAGCACGTTGCGGTCGCGGACTCCCTGCGCCAGCTGCACGTCCTGTCGCGTCCCGGCGAGCTCTGCTGCGGCGTGCAACAGCCCGTTGACGCAGATGGGGCCCATCTGCGCCACGTAGATTCCCAGCAAAGGGTCCAGGGACGGCGGCAGGACCGTGACGACGGTCTGCTGCGGGTCGACGACGTGCCCGGTTCGGTGGCCGTAGCTCAACGCGACCGCATCGCCCTCCGCGACGGCGTCCGTACGGGTCTCGGTCACGCGGGCAGCCTCCATGTAGCCAAGGACCTCGACCGGATACGTCCGCGCGGGCACCCCCTCGATGAATACTCCGCGCTCGGCGTCCCAGGAGGCATGTAGGTAAGGGTTGGTGCCCTTCAGGTAGGTCAGTTCGGTCCCAGCCGACAGACCGGTGAACAGCGTGTCGACGCGGAACTCACCCCCGTCAGGAGGGTCCTCCTCGTACGAGAACACGGCGGCCCGGCCGGGCTCGACGACGCCGATCGTCTGCACGGTGCGGCGGTCAGCCACCGACCGGATCCTCGTCAGAAGCGAAGGAGGGACGCACGGGAACGGCGCCCGCCTGCACGCCGGCACACGACTGCGACCCGAAGTGCAGCCGGCCAGCGCGGTCCCGCAGGACGCTGTTCATGCCGGAGCTCCCCCTGCCAAGGGCGTCTGTTCCGCCAGGAAGCTTTCCACCCGCAGCGGGACCCCGCCGTCCTGGGCGGAGCGGTCCGCGGCGCACACCACGGCGTGCGTCAGCAGGGCGTCCTCGTAGGGAGCCGGCACCTCTCCGCCCGTGCCCAGCGCGTCGAGGAAGGCGCGGTCCTCGCGAGCGATTGGGTTCTCGTCGGTCTGGACGACCTGCTCGCCGTTCCCGTCGGCGATCCGCAGCTCGTGGTCGTACAGGCCTGTCTCGCCGATGTCGACGGTCCGGCCCGGCATGACCAAACGCAGCCCGACCTGCTGGCGACGGTCCAGCACGCAACTCGAGGAGATCGCACCAATCGCGCCGGAGCGGAATCTCAACAGCACCGAGGACGCGGTCGGGACGTCGGCAGCCGGCCATGCCTGGCGCGCCACGGTGGTCTCCAAGGCTTGCACGGTGTCCACCTCGCCCACGAGCAGCCGGGCTAGGTCGAGCAGGTGGGTGGTCTGCTCCACCAGCTGCCCTCCGGAGGTGCTGCGCTGTGACCACCACGGCGCAGCGGGCGTGCGGTCCAGCCAGGCGCCGGTCACCAGCTGCGCCGGCGTGTCCCTCAACATCCGCGCTGTCTGCTGCACCACATCCAGCGAGCGCCAGTGGTAGCCGACACAGGCCAGCAGGCCCCTCTCGCGGATCCGCGCGGCCAGCCGCGCCGCGGTCGGCAGGTCCATCGCCAACGGCTTCTCGACGAACAGCGGCAGGCCCCGGTCGATCGCGGCGTCCTCCACGGGCCCGTGCGCGAACGGCGGCACGCAGACCCACACCGCGTCGAGCTCCTCGGCGTCGAGCATGCTCGACCCGTCGTCGTACGCGCGGGCCTCGTACCGCTGGGCGACGTCCTGGACCCGCTCACGCGCGGCGTCGGCCACCGCGACGATCTCGACATCCGGGAACCCGGCAAGCGCAGCCAAGTGCTGGCCGGCGATGAACCCGGTGCCCACACAACCCACTCGCAGTCGGCTCACGAGGCCCCCCGGACCGCCGCGATGTCGTGCATTAGCCAGGCATCAGGGGCGGCGCGCGGCCGACCGAGCGTCGGGGGCTCTCCCGCCAGGACGGGTGTCGGCACGAGCGACCTCCAGAAGCTCCACGTTGTGGCGGGCGCGGTGTGCCCCCCGGCGCTGCAGACAAACGCCACGCACTCCCTCCCGCTCTCGTCCAGGCGCATCTACGGTCCCAGGAATGCCCTCCGACGACCTCCCCGGAACGGGGGGCGCGCCCAGGAAACCAGCGGCTGCGTGGCGCCTGCGCATGCACCGGTTCGCGTGGGGGGCAGTGGAGCGGTGTCTGCGCCACGCGCGTCGAGGAGCTCCCGCACGAGACGCGAGAGGCGAGGTCGTCATCCTGCTGTTCCATGCCTACGGCATAGGGGGTGCGATCCGCTCCGTGTTCAACGTCGCCCAGGAGCTCGCCCGCGTGCGGGACGTCGAGCTGGTCTCGGTGTTGCGCGAGCGCGACCAGGCACTCCTGCCCCTTCCACCGGGAGTGACCGTCACGTCCCTGGACGACCGGCGCCGGTCGGGTCGGGTCAGCCTGCTCGGTCGGGCCCTGTCAAGGGTGCCGTCGGTCCTAATCCACCCCGATGACGACTTCTTCCGTTCGTTCAGCCTGCGGACCGACGTCCTGCTGCTGCGTCGCGTCCGAGCAGTGCGCTCCGGTGTCCTGCTGACGACGCGCCCTGCGTTCAGCGCCTTCGCCGCCCGGGCCGCCCGTCCAGGCGTCGTGCTCGTCGCGCAGGAACACACGCACCTCGACGCACTCTCCGGTGAGATCCCGGCAGAGATAGCACGCACCTACGGACGGCTCGACGCGGTCGTGCTCCTGACCGAACGGGACCGGGACAACTACGCCGCGATGCTCGC
>JALYMS010000009.1 GCA_030773535.1 Actinomycetota bacterium
TGACCGCCCGGGGAGGTGATCGGCGGTCCGGCCGCCACGATGGTGGGCCCGCTGCCGTCGGCTCGGGCCCGCTCCACCACGGCCCACTGGTGATCACCGAGGTCGCGGACAGCCGTCACCCCGGCGCGCAACTGCTGCTCCTCCGCTGCGGCGAGAACTGCGCCGAGTTCGGCCGGGGTCAGCTCGGGGATCTGCTCGAGCGCGCGGGGGCCGCCGTCGCCGCAGAGGTGGACGTGGGTTGTCGATGAGACCGGGCAGCAGGGTGGCGTCGGGAAGCTCGACGACCTGGCAACCGTCGGGCGGGGCTGCGGAGCCGGACTCCACAGCGACGATCCGGCCCTCGTAGACCAGGACGAGCGCGCCACCCGGCAGCACGCGGTCGCCGTCGAAGGCGTGCCCTGCTCGATAGCCCCGCATCGGCTGGCCCCCGTCCGGCGGTGGTCGATCGACGCAGCCTTCGGAATCGACGCAGCCTTAGGACCCCGCGACCGAGGGCGGAGGGTTCAGTTCCCTCCCACGACCGGCAGCGTGGTCCGCCAGCCGGCCGCAGCAGCTGCTTCGAGCGGGAACTCCGGCGGAGTGCCCCCGAAGGCCGGGCAGACGGCCTGGTGATCGCACCAGTCGCAGAGCCGGGTCTTGTTGGGCCGGAAGTCGCCCGTGGCCACGGCGCGTTCGATGGCCGTCCAAATGGCCTGCAGGGTGCGCTCGAACCGCACGAGCTCGGCCTCGTCGGGGGCGTAGGTGAGCGCCTCGCCGTCGCCCAGGTAGAGCAGCTTGAGCTGGCTGGCCACCACACCGCGGGTCCGCCACAGCACCAGTGCGTAGAACTTCATCTGGAACAGGGCCTTGCCCTCGAACGCCTCCCGCGGCGTCGAGCCGGTCTTGTAGTCGACCACCCGGAGCGCACCGTTGGCCGCGAGGTCCAGCCGGTCCACGTAGCCACGCAGCAGCAGTCCGTCGGGCAGGGTGACCTCGACGAGTTCCTCGCGCCCGTGCGGCTGGATGCGGGTCGGGTCCTCGAGGGTGAAGTACTTCTCGACCAGCCGGCCGGCGGACGCCAACCACGCCTCCACCGACTCCGGCGCGTTCGGGTCGGTCTCCGCGCCGTCGTCCTGGGTCGTGACGAACAGCTCTGCGACGCCCGGCTCCTCCCGCAGATCCGCCCATGCCGGGACAAGCAGCTCCTGCGCGGCCTCGACGGTGCGCGCCGAGGGAGGCAGGTCGTAGAGGCGCTCGAGCACCGTGTGCACCAGGGTGCCGCGGACGGCGGCGAGGCTCTTGCGCTCGGGCAGCCGGTCGATCGTGCGGAAGCGGTAGAGCAGCGGGCAGGTCTTGAAGTCCGCCGCACGGCTCGGCGAGAGCGACGGCCGGCGCGGAGCCCGTGCGTCGTCGGCTGTCGGGTCGCTCGCCGCGGAATCCGCCAGAGGGCGATCCGTCGCCACCATTCCCGTCATGACCCCGAGGCTAGGTGGGCCCTCCGACAATTCCGGCCCCCACGCCGCACCAGGGGACAGGGGCCCCGTCCGTACCCTGGTCGCACGTGGACACAGAGCACGAGCCGACCGATGACGCGAACGCCCCGACCGAAACCGTACCGGGAAGCGCGCGGGAGCCCGTCGAAGGGGCCTTCGTCGCCGGCGACCGTGTGCAGCTGACCGATCCGAAGGGGCGGCTGCACACCGTCGTCCTCGAACCCGGCAAGCAGTTCCACACCCACCGCGGCGCGATCTCCCACGACGACCTGATCGGCGCACCGGAGGGGTCGGTCGTCCACTCCACGGCGAACACCGGTTACCTCGCCCTCCGGCCCCTGCTGGCCGACTTCGTGCTCTCCATGCCGCGCGGCGCGCAGGTCATCTACCCCAAGGACGCCGCCCAGATCGTGGGCTTCGGGGACGTGGGCCCGGGCATGCGGGTGCTCGAGGCGGGCGCCGGATCCGGCGCGCTGAGCTGCTCGCTGCTGCGGGCGGTCGGCTCGGAGGGGTCGCTGATCAGCTACGAGCGGCGCGAGGACTTCGCCGACGTCGCCCGGGGGAACGTCGGGGCCTTCTTCGGGGGCGTGCCGGACAACTGGTCGCTCCGCCTCGGGGACCTCACCGAGCACCCGGCGGAGGAAGGGGTAGACCGCGTCGTCCTGGACATGCTGGAGCCGTGGGTCGTGCTGCCGACGGTGGCCGCCGCCCTGCGCCCGGGGGGCGTCCTGGTGGGCTACGTGGCGACCGTGACCCAGCTGTCCACGTACGTCGAGGCGCTGCGGGCGCAGGGCTGCTGGACCGAGCCGTACGCCTGGGAGTCGCTGCTGCGTCCCTGGCACGCGGTGGGCCTGGCCGTGCGGCCCGAGCACCGGATGGTGGCCCACACGGCGTTCCTCGTCAGCGCGCGGCGGCTCGCCGAGGGGACGGTGGCACCGATCCGGCAGCGGCGGGCGCAGAAGAGCTGAGGGGCGCAGGTATGTCCTACGTCACTCCTGCGCCTCGTGGGACAACGTCGACAACCACCCCTGCGAGTAGCGGCGAACTGTCGCCCGGCGTGTATAGATTTGCCTCCTGGCTCCCCCCGATGTGTGTGGAGGTGCGCGATGGGACTCGGTCCTGATGAACTGCGAGCGCGGCGTGAACGTGACGTCGCGGCCCTGCTGAGCCAGATCTCCTACCTGGAGGAGGAGATCGGTCTCCTCCGCCGGAAGGTCGCCGACAGCCCCCGGCAGGTCCGGGTGCTGGAGGAGCGGATCGCCGAGGCGGAGGGCCGCGCGGCCTTCCTCTCCGAGCGCAACGACAAGCTCGCTGGCACCCTGCGCGACGCGCGCGAGCAACTGGTCACGCTCAAGGAAGAGGTGGACCGGCTGGGTCAGCCGCCGTCCGGTTACGGCGTCTTCCTCGCGCGGCACGACGACGGCACGGTCGACATCTTCACCGGCGGCCGCAAGCTGCGCGTCTCGGTGTCGCCCAACGTCGAGGGCGAGGAGCTGCGGCACGGCCAGGAGGTCATGCTCAACGAGGCGATGAACGTCGTCGAGGCGCGGGGCTTCGAGCGCGCCGGCGACGTCGTCATGCTCAAGGAGCTGCTGGAGCCGATCGACGGCGTCACCCCGCGAGCCCTGGTCATCGGGCACACCGACGAGGAGCGCGTGGTCTTCCTGGCCGACTCGCTCACCGGCCAGCCCCTGCGCGTCGGCGACTCGCTGCTGCTGGAGACGCGCTCGGGTTACGTCTACGAGCGGATCCCCAAGAGCGAGGTCGAGGAGCTCGTCCTCGAAGAGGTCCCCGACATCGACTACACCGACATCGGTGGGCTCTCCCGGCAGATCGAGCAGATCCGGGACGCCGTCGAGCTGCCGTTCCTGCACGCGGACCTGTTCCGCGAGTACCAGCTGCGCCCGCCGAAGGGCATCCTGCTCTACGGCCCGCCCGGCTGCGGCAAGACGCTGATCGCCAAGGCCGTGGCCAACTCGCTGGCCAAGAAGGTGGCGGCGATCAAGGGCGAGGGGCAGGCGAAGTCCTACTTCCTCAACATCAAGGGCCCCGAGCTGCTCAACAAGTACGTCGGCGAGACCGAGCGGCACATTCGGCTGGTGTTCCAGCGGGCCCGGGAGAAGGCCAGCGAGGGCACGCCGGTCATCGTGTTCTTCGACGAGATGGACTCGATCTTCCGCACCCGCGGATCGGGGGTCTCCTCCGACGTCGAGTCGACGATCGTGCCGCAGCTGCTGAGCGAGATCGACGGCGTCGAGGGCCTGGAGAACGTCATCGTCATCGGGGCCTCCAACCGCGAGGACATGATCGACCCGGCGATCCTGCGCCCGGGCCGGCTCGACGTGAAGATCAAGATCGAGCGGCCGGACGCCGAGGCGGCGCGGGACATCTTCACCAAGTACCTGACGACCGAGCTGCCGATCCACCCCGACGACCTGGCCGAGAACGGTGGCAGCCGCGAGGCCACGATCGCCGGGATGATCCAGCGCACCGTCGAGCGCATGTACACCGAGAGCGAGGAGAACCGCTTCCTCGAGGTCACCTACGCCAACGGTGACAAGGAGGTCCTGTACTTCAAGGACTTCAACTCCGGCGCGATGCTGCAGAACATCGTCGACCGCGGCAAGAAGATGGCGATCAAGGAGCAGCTGGAGACCGGCACCGGCGGCCTGCGGGTGAGCCATCTGATGGCGGCGTGCCTCGACGAGTTCAAGGAGAACGAGGACCTGCCGAACACCACCAACCCCGACGACTGGGCGAGGATCTCGGGCAAGAAGGGCGAGCGGATCGTCTACATCCGCACGCTGATCAGCGGCAAGGGCAACGAGTCCGGCCGCGCGATCGACACGGCGACGAACACCGGCCAGTACCTGTAGTTCCGCACGACGACGGCCCGGCTCCCGAGGGGGCCGGGCCGTCGGCGTGTTCAGGCGTGTCGCTCGGCCAGCCGGCGCAGGTGCGCGGCGCCGGCGGCCTCGTACACCAGCCCAGGCACGTCGGTGACGGGGTACGGGCGATCGGTCAGCGGCGGCTGCGGCCCGACGTCGACGTGGGTGACCTCGTAGCCCAGGCCGTGCAGGTGGTCGGCCATCGCGTAGTCCGAGCGCGAGTCGCCGACGGTGTGCCAGGTATGGGGGAGGGGGCCGTCCTCGGCGAGGAGGACCAGGGCGCGGCGGGCGCCGAGCGCCTTGCCGGCGTTGTCGGACTCGATGTCGGTGGCGATCACCGAGGGGTCGATCCGCCAGGGCGTCTCTCCGTCGGCGTCGGGGTGGCGCTCGTCGCGCAGCCGGACGCCGAGGCCGGCTGCGGTCAGGCCGGCGAGCAGGTCGGCGTCGAAGGCCCGCTGGCGGTCGAGGTAGTAGGCATTCGGGACGTCGGTGCGCGCCTCGACGGTCGCCATGACCACCTTGGTCGCGTCGACGAACATCGCGTCGCCGTAGGTGTTCCGGACCAGGGCCGCCACCAGTTCCCGGCAGACGTCGGGCACGCGCAGCGCGGGGTCGGTGTGCACCGCGCCGGTGCCCTCGGGCCCGGCCGTCGTCCACGTGCCGGCCTTCTCGCACACCGCGTGCAGGCGGGCGGCCGGGGGCAGGCCGGTGGCCACCAGCGGAGCGATCACGTGCTCGTCGACGAAGGCGGTGGCCCGGCCGGTGTTCAGGACGACGGGGATTCCGGCAGCCAGCAGCGCGTGCACGTCGTCGAGAAGGGCGCGGGCAACGGTGCGGGTCACGGGGCTCGACACCGGTCCGTCGACGTCGAGCAGGATCCCGAGGGCAGGCACGTCCACGGCGCCATCCTCCGGGTACCCGGAAGGCCACCTAGGGTTGGGTCATGAGCGTGCGGCGGGTCATGGGCACCGAGGTGGAGTACGGCATCTCGGTGCCGGGGCAGCCCACCGCCAATCCGACGACCCTGTCGAGCCAGGTGGTCAACGCCTGGGCGGTGGCCGAGGCGCCGGCGCCGCGCCGGACCCGCTGGGACTTCGAGGAGGAGTCGCCGCTGCGCGACGCGCGGGGGTTCGACCTGTCCCCGACGCAGGCGCTGGACCACAACGACCTGGACGACGACACCGGCATGGCCAACGTCATCCTGACCAACGGGGCCCGGCTCTACGTCGACCACGCGCATCCGGAGTACTCGACGCCGGAGGTCACCAACCCGCGCGACGTCGTCCTGTGGGACAAGGCGGGGGAGCTGGTGATGGCGGAGGCCGCCCGCCGGGCGGCCCGCATACCGGGCAACCCGACGATCCAGCTGTACAAGAACAACACCGACGGCAAGGGCGCCTCCTACGGCTCGCACGAGAACTACCTGATGGACCGCAGGACGCCGTTCATCGAGATCATCCGCGGGCTGGTGCCGTTCTTCGTGACCCGGCAGGTGTTCGCCGGCTCGGGCAAGGTCGGCATCGGGACCGAGGGGCGCACCCAGGGGTTCCAGCTGTCGCAGCGGGCGGACTTCTTCGAGGTCGAGGTGGGCCTGGAGAC
>JALYMS010000010.1 GCA_030773535.1 Actinomycetota bacterium
TGGCTGACACCGGACGAGCCGGTGCTGGCCCCGGCCATCGGCACGCCGGCCCGCGCCTATCCGGTGCGGATTCTGATATGGCACGAGATCGTCAACGACACCATCGACGGGCGCCCCGTCGTGGTCACCTACTGCCCACTGTGCAACTCCGCCCTGGCGTTCGACCGGCGTCTCGGGGATCGGGTGCTCACCTTCGGGACCTCGGGGATGCTCTATCACTCCGATCTGGTGATGTACGACCGGCAGACGGAGTCGCTGTGGTCGCAGATCGAGGGCCGCGCCATCGCCGGGGTCCTGGCCGGCACCGAACTCGACCGGATCCCGGTCCAGACGGTGACCTGGGCACAGTGGCAGGCGGCGAACCCTGACGGCTGGGTCCTCAGCCGCGACACGGGGGCAGAGCGCGACTACGGTGCCAACCCCTATGTCGGCTACGACAACCCGGAGTCCTATCCCTTCCTGTTCCAGGGTGAACCCGACCCGCGGCTGCCGCCCATGGAACGGATCGCCGGCCTTGGCGGCGACCAGGATCCCGTGGCCGTACCACTGTCCGACCTGGTCGGGACCGGGGTAGCCGAGGTCGCGGTGGGCGGCCGGCCCGTCGTCCTTTGGGCCACCGAGGGGTTGCGCTCACCGCTGGAGGACGCAGACGTCGGCCGTGGCCGCGCCGTGGGTGGAACCGGAGCCTTCGACCCTGTCCTGGACGGGCAGCACCTGGAGTTCACGCGCACCGAGGACGGCGTCTTCGCCGACACCGCGACCGGCTCCCGGTGGAACGTGCTGGGGGAGGCTGTCGAAGGGCCTCTCGCCGGCGCTCGACTCGAACCCGCTGAGCATCTGGACACCTTCTGGTTCGCCTGGGCGGCGTTCCACCCCGCGACCCGGCTCACCCGAGTCGGCTGACGGCGATCGACGGCCGGCGGCCCGGCTCGACGGTCAGCTGCACATCATCGGCGCCGGGCGAATGCCGCTGCGGCGCCGAGCCGGCTCAGCCCGGTGACCACGGCGCTGCGGTGCAGGCTCAGCGGAAGCTGGAGGCTCCGGTTGTGCGACCGGTCGTCGAACGGACCGTGGCTGCCGTGGTCGCCGGACACCGGGGAGAACAGGTAGTTCGGCGCATTCCGGTCGGCCGGTTCGTCGGTCTGCTGGGACGAATACCCCCGTACGGCCCAGGTAGCGGTCCAGCAGCCCTCAGGCCAGCCGGCTGCCCAGGATCGTGGCGACGGTGGAGGCGCCGACCCAGACCTCTCGACGACGGTGCTCGCTGGCCCAGACGACGGCACGCGCGGCGACGTGTCGGCTCCGTGACGGACAGGTTCTCCCCCGGTCCCGCGCCGGTACCACATCCCTCGCGGGAGGCCTCGACCCCCCGGCGGTCGAGGACCCGCGGACCGACCAGCTGCAAAACCGCACCGACCGCTGTCCGCCGTCCGCGTGGTGACGATCGACGGAGGCTGGGAGACTGCCACCGTGACCGACGACAGGAGCGGCCCCGCGGCCGACATCGCCTACGTCTCGGAAGTCCGCGTCGAGCGCCTGGGCGGACCGCTGCGCGCGGCCTACCTGCCCGGCGAGGAGGAACCGACCGTCTACGGAATGCACGGGGCCATCGCCGAGCACTACGGGATGGATCCGGGCACGGCCCCCAGTCACGCCAGCACGATCGACCACCTGGTCGGTGCCGCTCTCGGTTAGCTCACCGGTACGTTCGCCGGCGCCCTGAGGGCCCGGCGGATCGATCCCACCGGTCTGGTGGGGCATGCACGCGGTGAGGTAGAGCTCGAGGGCAAGGTGCTGGTGATCAAGCGCATCCATGTCACCTACACCGGCCTGGACGTCAAGGACGAGGACGCCGAGAAGGTGCAGCGCGTGCTGGCCGTGCACGCCGACGGCTGTCCGGTGGCACGCAGCGTGAAGGGTGCCATCGAGATCACCACGCGGCTGGGCTGATCCGTGCCCGAACGCTACTTCGAGGACTACGTCCCCGGGACGACGTCGGAGCACGGCCCGGTCCCGGTGGAGGAGGCCGAGGTCCTCGACTTCGGCCGTCGCTTCGATCCCCAGCCGTTCCATGTGGATGCGGAGGCAGCCGCGGCCGGCCCGTTCGGTGGGCTGATCGCCAGCGGCTGGCACAGCTGCGCGCTCATGATGCGGCTCCTCGCGCAGGAGTACCTGTCGCCGGCGTCCAGTCTGGGCTCGCCCGGCATCGACGAGCTGCGCTGGATTCGGCCGGTGCGCCCTGGGGACCTGCTCACCCTCCGCGCCACCGTACGGAACGCTCGCCTCTCGAGGAGCAAGCCCGACCGGGGCCTGGTGACGACCGGCGTCGAGCTGGTCAACCAGTCGGGGGACGTGGTGCTGACCCTGGTCGCGATGAACCTGATCCGCGTCCGTCCCGACGGTCCGCCGACGTGATGGCCCGCACCGTGGCGACGAAGTGCTCAACTCCCCGGGGAGCAGGCGGGGCGTCTGGGTCACCCGGGCGGAGCAGGCGCCTGATCACGGTGGCCAGGTCTGCTGCGCCGTCCGCTCAGCGCATGGCCGTACGTCTGGGGAGGGTGGGAGCGGCGGTCCGGCGGCTCTCCGGCGCCGTCCTCCGGCTGCTTCCTCCGGCCGGCCGGGGCGACCTGATGCCGCCGGTGACCCACTACAAGGCACCGGGCTTCTGGCTGGACTACCGCTCGGGTTTCGTGCGCCGCGGACTGCCGGGCGAGGTCCTCCGGCGGCTCACCGGAGGCTCCCCGACGTTCGATCAGGTCCAGCGCACGGGGCTGGGCCTGTCCCGCGCGGCAGCCCTGTCGGTCGTGCCGATGGCGGTCGAGGCAGCGCAGCGAGCGCCGGGAAGGGTGCCGCGCGTCGTCGCGGCCGCACTGCTCCTGTCCTCCCCCCTGACCTGCACCCTCCTGCTGCACGACGTCGGCCGGTACGACGCCGTCGGCGTCCTCGTCCTCGCCCTGCTGTCGGCCGCCCGGTCAGCCTGGCTGGGCCTGCCCCTTCCCGTGAGCGCCGTCCTGCTCGGCACGGCCGTGTCGGTCGCCGTGGCCAGCGAGGAGTTCCTGGTCGCCGTCCTGGCGCCGACCGCACTGGTCGCCGTCGACCTGCTCGGCCGCCGGCACTCGCTGGGCCCGCAGGGCAGGGGGTGGCTCCTCGGTGGCGTCCTCGGGCCCGGTGCGGTCCTGGCCGGTGCGAGCCTGCTGAAGCCGGCGCCTCGGGATGCCCTCACTGCAGCCCGCAAGGAAGCGGCACAGGCGGGGGTGGCGCCCCCCGGCGCCATGGGCGACGTGCTCAGCGCGCTGGAGCGCGGCTACGTGGAGAACCTGGCGTTCTTCCGGCTCTTCCGCCCCACCGCGGTGGCGCTCTCGTGCGCTCTGTGGGCGGGTTTTTACTTCCTCACCGCGAGGACGGTGGGCCACCTCCTCGGTGGAGATCCGAGACGCTACCGGCTCGCCGTCGCAGCGCACGCGCTCGTAGCCGGCGCCCTGTCCACGGCGGGAGCCGACTTCCGTCGCTGGTGGGGCCTGGCGCTCACGGGTCTGCTGGCCACCCTCCCGCTCCTGGAGCAGTCCGGTCCTCCTGAGGCGGTCGCCGGAACGGCGTTCGCCGTGGCGGTGGTCCTGGCGGTCGCCGGGATCCTGCCCCGGGACATCCGGGTCCATCCCTGGGGTCCCGTCCTGGTCCACCGGGGTCCGCGGGTGACCACCTGAACGCAGGCCTCCAGCGAGGTGTGCGAACCTCTGAGGTCGGAACGCAACGTCGCGGAGCCCGCCGTCGCGGAGCCGCGCGCGGAGCCGGCGACCGCCGAGCGTGGCCCACCCGGCCCGCGACGCCCACGAGGAGGAACGAACGCGCATGTCCTGGGAGACATCGATGCTGCTGGCGGTCCAGCGGCGGACAGCAGGTCCCCGGACACTGCCGGTGGCGAGGCTCCTCAGTCGCGCAGGTGAGCACGCCGCCGCCTGGATCGCCGCCGGGCTCGTCGGGGCGGTACTGGATGCCCGCGCTCGACAGCACTGGCTCCGGGCCCTGCTGGCGGTGCTGGCATCGCACGGCAGCTCCGTGGTCCTCAAGCGCGTCGTCCGTCGCGTGCGACCCGCGCATGCGTCCCTGTCCGCACACGTCGCCGTGCCGAGCCGGTGGAGCTTCCCTTCCAGCCATGCCGCGTCGACCACCACGGCGGCCATCGTGTACGGCCGGCTGCTGGGGACGCCGGTCACGGCCCTCGTCGCGGCGGCCATGGCGTGGTCCCGCCTGGCGCTCGGCGTGCACTATCCCTCCGACGTGCTGTCGGGGGTCGCGTTGGGCACCACGGTGGCTGCTGTGGCTCCCGTCGCTCGCACGGGCCGCGGACGGTGAGCGCTCCGACCGCGCTGGTCCGCGCGGCACGACCGCACCAGTGGACCAAGAACGTCCTCGTCCTGGCCCCCCTCCTGCCCGCCGGGCAGCTGCTGAGCTGGTCTGCGGTGGCCGGGGCCGGCATCGCCTTCGTGTCATTCTGCTTCGCGGCGTCCGGCATCTACCTTCTCAACGACGTCCTCGACGTCGAGGCCGACCGCGCCCATCCGGTGAAGCGGAGACGCCCGATCGCGTCCGGCGAGCTCTCGCCGCGCGCGGCGTGGATCGTCGCCGCCCTGTTCCTCGTCGGCGCCCTGGTCGTGGCATTGGCCGCCCGGCCGGAGCTGATCGTCGTCATCGCCGTCTACGAGCTGATCCAGATCGCGTACTGCTTCGGGATCAAGCACGAGCCGGTGCTGGAGCTCGCCAGTGTCGCCAGCGGTTTCCTGCTCCGTGCCCTCGCAGGCGGCGTCGCGGCAGGGATCCCGCTGTCCCAGTGGTTCCTCATGACGGCGGCCTTCGGCTCCCTGTTCATGGCCGCGGGCAAGCGCTACGCCGAGAGCCGCCTCGGCGAGCGCGAGGGCGTCTCGGTACGCCGGGTCGTCGAGCGGTACACGCCGACCTACCTGCGATTCGTCTGGACGCTGTCGGGCACGGCCGTGGTCGTCACCTACTCGCTGTGGGCGTTCGAGGTCGGCGAGAGCTCCGCATCGGTATGGCCCGTGGTGTCCACGATCCCGTTCGTGCTGGCGATCCTCCGGTTCGCCGTCGACGTCGACGCCGGTGCGGCGGAGGCGCCCGACCAGATCGTCGTGCACGACCGCGCCCTGCTGGCGCTGGGCACGATCTGGATC
The DNA here is from genome assembly GCA_030773535.1 of Actinomycetota bacterium. Classification (GTDB taxonomy): domain Bacteria; phylum Actinomycetota; class Actinomycetes; order Mycobacteriales; family Geodermatophilaceae; genus Blastococcus_B. The sequence goes on from JALYMS010000010.1 coordinate 5,187, forward strand.
GCCACGCTCGCGGCCGCGGTCTACACCTGAACCGACCGGGCGCCGGCCGGGGACCTCAGACCGGCAGTCGCCGGAACAGCGGGGACGGGAGCAACCGCAGCACTCCCATCACCAGCCGCAGCGCGGCCGGTGTGTACACGACCTCCCGGCCCGCCCGCCAGGCCCGCACGACCGCCTTCGCGACGTCCTCGGAGCCGACAGCGAGGGGCGCGGCCGAGAGCCCCTCGGTCATCTTCGTCCGGACGAAGCCCGGGCGGACGACGAGCACGGAGATACCCGCCGGCCGGAGCGCCTCCCGGAGGCCGGTGTAGAAGTCGTCCATCCCGGACTTGGTCGAGCCGTAGACGAAGTTGGAGCGCCGTGGGCGCTGACCGGCGACGCTGCTCAGGGCGATGATCGCCCCCCGTCCCTGGGCGGACAGGTGCCGGGCCAGCTCCACCCCGACGGACACGGCCGCCGTGTAGTTCACCTGGGCCAACCGGACCGCGGCCCCGTGTTCCTGCCATGCCCGTTCCTGGTCCCCGAGTACTCCGAAGGCCACGATGGCGACGTCGACGTCCCCCTCGGAGAACACCCGCTCGAGGGCCTGCGGGTGCGACGCGAGGTCCTCGGCGTCGAAGGGCACCACGGTGACGTCATGACCAGCGGCGCGCAGCTCCTCCGACGCGGCGTCGAGCCGGTTCCCGGGGCGCCCGGCGAGCACAGCGGAGACGGGGCGCCGATCGGCGAGCCCACGGAGGATCGACAGGCCGATCTCGGACGTGCCCCCGAGGAGCAGGACCCGCTGCACGTTCCCGACGGCGTCGATCACAGGTCCAGCCTCCTGGCCAGGTCGGAGCGAAAGCGGCGATGGGGGTCCACCCTGTCACGCACCGCCCGGAACTCGTCGACGCCGGGGTACATGGCGTGGACCGTCCGGGCCGTCGCCCGGGAGTCCTTGGCGAGGTAGAGCCGCCCGCCGGCGTCCAGGACCACCCGGTCGAGGTCGTCCAGCAGCGCGCCGAGCCCACCGGTGACGGGGATGTCGAGGGCCAGCGTCCATCCCGGGGCAGGGAATGACAGCAGTCCAGGGTTGCCGTCGCCGAAGCGCTTCAGGACCGCCAGGAAGGAGGCAGCCCCGGCATCGGACAGCTGCCGCAGGATGCTCCGCAGGGCGTCCTCCTCGCCGAAGGGCACCACGAACTGGTACTGGAGGAAGCCGCGGTGCCCGTAGATCCGGTTCCAGTCCCGGAGGGCGTCCAGCGGGTGGAAGAAGCGGCTGAGACTCTGCACGTCCGTGGAGACCTTGCGCGGCGCCCTGCGGAAGTACAGCTCGTTGAAGGCCCGGACCGTCAGGCCGTTCAGCAGCCCGGACGGGAAGACGTCGGGAACCGCCGGACCGGTGCCGGGGCGGAAGGTCAGCGGCGCCCGCTGCAGCCGCGGCGGGAGCTCGTCGAGCGTCGCCGACCGGCCGCGGGTGATGACCGACCGGCCCAGGGCGTTTCCTCCCGCCAGGCAGTCGATCCACGCCACCGAGTGCGTGTACCGGTGGTCGTCGCCCTCCAGGCGCGCCATGAGGTCCTCGAGGTCGGCCGCCCGCTCGGTGTCGACGACGTAGTAGGCGCTGTCCACGTGCGACATCCGCAGCACGACCCGCAGGATGACCCCGGTCAGCCCCATGCCACCTGCGGTGGCCCAGAACAGCTGCGGATCCGAGTCCCGGGAGACCGACCGGATCGTGCCGTCGGCGGTGAGCAGGTCCATGGATTCCACGTGGTCGCAGAAACTGCCCGCGACGTGGTGGTTCTTGCCGTGGATGTCGGCGGCGATGGCTCCGCCCACCGTGACCTGACGGGTGCCCGGTGACACCGGGACCATGAGCCCCATGGGCAGGAGCTGCTGCATCAGCTGGTCCAGGGAGGCGCCTGCCTCGACGAGCACGCGACCGCTCGGGACGTCGACCGACAGGATGCGTGCGCGCGGCGTCATGTCGAGGACGACGCCGCCGCCGTTCTGGGCGGGATCACCGTAGGAGCGACCGAGACCACGCGGGATGACTCCCCGGGCGGTGGCGCCGACCACCGCCTCCACCAGCTCGCCGTCCTCGCCGGCTGTGCGCAGCACGGCCGTGGAGGGCGCCACCCGTCCCCAACCCGTCAGTGCCGTCACCAGGACAGCGTAGAGAGGCCACCGACGACGGCGACCGCGACAGTGACCAACGGCGCACCACTCTCACCTCACGTAAAGGACGAGTGCGAGGCAGACTAGGGACGCCCCACCAATTCGCGCATCACGCTCGCTGCGCGACAGCCGTGCGCGGTGTGCCCACCAC
>JALYMS010000011.1 GCA_030773535.1 Actinomycetota bacterium
CCGCGGGACGGCCGGCACCGGCACGGGCCGCGGTGGTCCGGGCCCGTCCACCACCCCCGCTGCTGCGCGTGCGTGCGGGTGACGGACGGCGGACGGATCCGGCGCGCGGCGCGACCGGTGAGGTCTCGTCGTGGAATGGCACGAGGGAACCCCTCTCTGACTGTCGTCTTCGGCGACGGGGAGGCCCTCGTCGCAGCGGAGCGTCTTCAGCTGTGGGCGCGCGGAGGTCCACGGCGCGGCACCCGGGGCAGTGCGTCCGGGATGGAGTGCGTGCGGGACGAGGCGCGCCCGTCCCGGCCGCCGCGGCCCAACGTCCTCGCCGATGCCGGGAGCTACTCGGTGGCCACCCGGCGTCGGTTCCTCCGGGGCTGGCGCCCCGGAGTCGGTTCGGCACCGAGGACGTACGAGGAGTCCAGGTGGTTCCAGCCGCAGCCGCGGCACACCTCCACGGCGTACACGGCGAACTCCTCCTGCGCCGCGTCCATCCGAGCGAGCTGGGCCTCGGTCTTCGCCTGCCCGGCTATGGGACCGAGGTGATCCCCGTACACGTAGTTCACCCGCGTCAGTCGTTCTCTGCGGCACACCGGGCACACGGTGTCGAGCGCCTCACCGTGGTACTTCGCCGCCCGAGAGAGGTAGGGACTGGCGTCGCAGACCTCGAACAGTCCGATGCGCCCTGCGTGCACGTCGGCGAGGACGGCTCGCCGCTGCAGCGAGTAGTCCACGACGGATCGACGTCCGGGCACGGCGTCAATGTACGCACCGGACCCGTTCCGGGGGGTCCTTCTGGCCGGTGACACCTTCCCCGCCCACCCCTGCTGCACCACCCATCCCCTCCCCCGTCCGGGACCCCGTCCAGACAGCGGAGACGACCCCCGATGTATCGTACCGATACATCGGCGCAGCGGGCGGGAGGAGGCAGCATGCTCGAGTTCGCCATCCTCGGTCTGCTGCACCAGTCGCCGATGCACGGGTACGAGCTGCGCAAGCAGCTCGCCCAGGTCCTGGGTGGGCTGCGCAGCATCTCCTACGGTTCGCTCTACCCGGCGCTGAGACGCATGCATGCGGCCGGGCTCATCAGCACCGACGAGCCCGACCCGCGGGCCCTGCTACCGGCCGACGCACCGCCGCTCACCGGCCGGCGCGGCAAGGTCGTCTACACGATCACCGCGGAGGGCAAGGAGCGGTTCCACGAGCTGGTCTGCGAGACGGGACCGGAGGCCTACGACGACGGGGGGTTCTTCGGCGTCCGGCTGGCGTTCTTCCGCCATACGGCCTCGGACGTACGGCTGCGCATCCTCGAGGGGCGCCGCCGGACCGTCGAGCGGCAGCGCGAGGGGCTGCGGTCCTCACTGGCGCGGACCCGCGAGCGGCTGGACCACTACACGCTCGAGCTGCAGCGCCACGGCCTCGAGTCGGTGGACCGCGAGGTCCGCTGGCTGTCGGAGCTGATCGATACCGAGCGCCGGGGAGCCGCCGGCGGCGGCGCTCCACCCGGAACTCCCGGCGGGACACCGCCGACCACCACCTAGTAGCGGGCGGCGTGCCGGCACGCCGCCCATCCCGGACCGCCCGCGGTCCGCAACCACGGGACCACCGCGGTCCAACGAGAAGGAGAAGTTCATGGGAACCGTCAAGGTCGCCATCGTCGGCGTGGGCAACTGCGCCGCCTCTCTGGTGCAGGGCGTGCACTACTACCGCGACGCGGACGAGTCCGCGTCGGTGCCGGGGCTCATGCACGTGCGCTTCGGCGACTACCACGTCTCGGACATCCAGTTCGTCGCCGCGTTCGACGTCGACGCCAAGAAGGTCGGCCGTGACCTTTCCGAGGCGATCGTGGCCAGCGAGAACAACACCATCAAGATCTGCGACGTACCGCCGGTCGGCGTGGCCGTGCAGCGGGGAACCACGCTCGACGGGCTCGGCAAGTACTACCGCGAGCTCATCGACGAGTCCGACGACGAGCCGGTGGACGTCGTCGCGGCGCTGCGTGAGTCCGGCGCCGACGTCCTCGTGTGCTACCTCCCCGTCGGGTCCCAGCAGGCTGCGGAGTTCTACGCCCAGTGCGCCATCGACGCGGGCGTGGCGTTCGTCAACGCCCTCCCCGTGTTCATCGCCGGCACGCAGGCGTGGGCGGACAAGTTCACCGCCGCCGGCGTCCCGATCGTCGGTGACGACATCAAGAGCCAGGTCGGCGCCACCATCACCCACCGCGTCCTCGCCAAGCTCTTCGAGGACCGCGGCGTCCAGCTCGACCGCACCATGCAGCTCAACGTCGGCGGCAACATGGACTTCAAGAACATGCTCGAGCGCGAGCGCCTGGAGTCCAAGAAGATCTCCAAGACCCAGTCGGTGACCAGCCAGGTCGATCGGGACATGGGCCAGGGGAACGTGCACATCGGCCCGTCGGACCACGTGCCGTGGCTGTCGGACCGCAAGTGGGCCTACGTCCGCCTGGAGGGCCGCGCGTTCGGCGACGTCCCGCTGAACCTCGAGTACAAGCTGGAGGTCTGGGACTCCCCCAACTCCGCGGGCATCATCATCGACGCCGTCCGCGCTGCGAAGATCGCCAAGGACCGGGGGATCGGTGGCCCGATTCTCTCCGCGTCGTCCTACTTCATGAAGAGCCCGCCGGAGCAGTACAGCGACAGCGAGGCGCGCGACGCCGTGGAGGCGTTCATCCGCGGCGACATCCAGCGCTGAGCTCGCTCGCCGATCCTCGCTGATCGGCACGAGCCCACCCGACCTCCCGGTAGGGCCCGCGTCCGATCTCGGACGCGGGCCTGTCGGGGCGGTGGTGTGGGCGGACTGTCGCGTGTTGCCGGGAAACCGGGAGCCGGCTGCCTACGCTGCACCGCATGCGATCCCGGGCCGCTGCGCTGCTGCTCGCGCTCGGACTGGCGATCGCGCTCCTCCCGGCGTGCTCCGCGGACGACGCCGATCGCCGCCCCGGAGATGCGGTCACCGCGGCCGAGGCCCAGACGCTCGCGCGCCTCCTGCACCTCAATCTGCAGCGGGGAGGAGCCGATTTCGTGGTCACCGCCCCCTATGACGGCGCCGTGCTGACCGTGACCGGGGAGGTCAACTTCCGGCGCACGGTCGGCCGCGCCCAGGCCGTGACCACGTTCGGCGACGGGCGCCCCGACGACGTGCGGACGGTGTTCTTCACCGACGAGCACATCTGGTTCGGCAACGTGCCCGGCCTCGCCGAGTCCCTCGCCGTCGCGGGAGCACCGGGTGCCGCATACCTCCGCAGGCCGGTTCCGTCCCCCGGAGAGTCCCCGGTGCTGGTCGACTTCGTCCTGGGCATCCTGCTGAACCTCTCGGCTCCCCGGGACGACGACCCGGAGGCTTTCCGGCACGGCGGCTACACCTGGGAGGGTCAGCGATCGATCGACAGCCGGCTGACGTCGCTGTACGGCCTGCCGAGCGGGCGGGCCGTGGCGGTGGGCTCGGGCGGCCTGCTGACGCAGTTCGTCACACCCTTGCCGGGCGGGGACTCCGAGGTGACGGTGACCCTGTCCGACCACGGCCGCCGGCGACTGGGCGTACCGGCCGAGCAGAAGACGGCCGACGTCGCCGACCACGCGGACCTCGCAGCGGCGTTCGGCCTCTGATCCGCGCGGACTGGGCGCTCGACCGGGGCGGGGGGACGCGGGGCTGCGACCGGTCGAACCGGGAGCCCTCACAGGTCCCAGGACAGCAGGAAGGGGCGGCCTCTTCCCCAGACCGCCCCTTCCCAGGTTCTTCCTACCAGATCGACCCGGTTCCCGTCACCCTCAGTTCGCGGACGGGTCCGCCGGGGCAGTGGACAGGACCGCCAGCCGACCGCTCTGGCGGCCCATGACCCGGCGCCACAGTTCCGGGCCGGCCGCCGGCGCGAGCACGTCCTCCGGGCGGCCGGGCACGCACGCCCAGGCGCCCTCGGTGATCTCCTCGGCCAGCTGGCCCGCCGACCAGCCCGCGTATCCGGCGAAGACGCGCAAGCCGTCCAGGCGGCCGCTGAGCGCTGCGGGATCCCCGTCGAGGTCGACGAGGTAGACCTCGCCCGCCACGCGCCGCAGGCCGGCGCCTCCCGGCCCGGGGTCCGAGGTGGTGGCCAGGCAGAGCGCGGTGTCGGTCTCGCACGGCCCGCCGACGTGGAAGACCCCGGGCTCCACGGCGAGGTCGCACCAGCCGGGGAGCACGTCGCGGATCTCCACCTGACTGGGGCGACCGAGGACGACGCCCAGCGTGCCCGTGTCGGAGTGGTCGAGCACGTAGACGACCGTCCCCGCGAACGTCGGGTCGCTCAGTGTCGGCAGGGCGACCAGAAGCGCTCCCGGACGGACGTCGTCCAGGCACCCGACCGAGAGCGCAGGGGCCGCCGGAGCGCGCCGCCGACCGGTCGCGGGCCGCGTGGGCGGGCCGGACTCGGGATCGGGGGAAGGGACCGGGCTCATCGGTCCCAGTGTGCCCCACGGAGGACCGCCAGGCGCTGGATCGCCGCCCGGTTCGGGGAACGGCCGGGCCGGCCCGGGCCGACCGCCCCCGCCGACCGGCGCAAACCGTACCGACCTCCGCCGTCCCCTTAGGGTGGCCGCGTGGCTCCAGCCGAGGCGCAGGCGGAGACAGCCATCCGGCACGTCCTGTTCCGCCGGGACTTCCGCCGACTGCTGGGCACCCGGCTGCTGAGCCAGTTCGGGGACGGCGTCTTCCAGGCCGCGCTGGCCGGGACCGTGCTGTTCAACCCGCAGCGGGCCGCCGATCCCCTCGACGTCGCCGCCGGTTTCGCGATCCTCCTCCTGCCCTACTCCCTCGTGGGTCCGTTCGCGGGCGTCTGGCTGGATCGGTGGAGCCGGCGCCAGGTGCTGTTGCGCGCCAACGTCCTGCGGGCCGGCCTGGTCGCCGGAGTCGCTGCCCTGGTCCTGGGGGCCGTGCACGGCGCCGGCTTCTACCTGGCCGGGCTGGCCGTCTTCTCGGTGAACCGCTTCGTGCTCGCCGCCCTGTCGGCCGGACTCCCGCACACCGTCGACGAGGCCTCTCTCGTGTCCGCCAACGCCCTGTCGACGACGTCAGGATCCATCGCCACTGTGGCGGGCGGGGGCGCCGCCCTGGCGCTGCTGCAGGTCACCGGGACCTCCGACGCCGGGTACGCGGTGCTGGCGCTGTCGGCGGCGCTGCCCTACCTCGGGGCCGCCGCCGTCGTCGCCGGGCTGGACCGGACGCACCTCGGTCCCGACTCCGGGACGCTCACGGCCAGGCTCTCGGCCCGCGGGATCGCCGCCGGGATGGTCGAGGGAACCCGGCACGTGCTGCAGCGTCCCCCGGTGACCGCGGCGCTGCTGGCGATCGGGCTGCACCGGCTGTGCTACGGGTTCCTGACGCTGATGACGCTGCTGCTGTACCGCAACACGTTCACCTCGTGGGGCGCGTTCTTCCCGGCCGGTCTGCTGGGGCTGGGCGAAGTGCTGGCGGCCGGTGCGGTCGGCACGCTGATCGCGGCCGGGATCACGCCCGGGGTGGTCCGGCACATCGGCAAGCAGCGCTGGATCGCCACCCTGCTCGCCGGGGCCGGGGTCACGCAGCTCGCCCTCGGGCTGCCCTTCCTCCCACCCACGACGGTGATGGCCGGGCTGCTGATCGGCTTCGTGGGTCAGGGGGTCAAGATCTGCGTCGACAGCACGCTGCAGGAGTCGGTGGCCGACGACTACCGGGGCCGCGTGTTCTCGGTCTACGACACGTTGGTCAACATCACCTTCGTGGCGGCACTGCTGGGAGCAGCTCTGGCGCTGCCCCCGTCGGGCGTCTCCCTTCCCGTGCTCGTCTCCGTGGGGGCGGTCTACGGAATCGGCGCCGCCGCCTACGCGCACCTCACCCGTCGGCACTGATCCCGGTCACCGGCAGGGGGAGGGGCCGGTCGGGGCGGGGAGGGTCAGAGCTCGGGTACGCAGACGCCGGCGCCGAGGGCCGCCAGGCCGGTCAGGTCGCCCGCGGCGAAGTCCGGCACCTCGCGGCGGGCCTCCGGGAACATCAGCTGCGCCTCGTCGTCCACGTGGGCCAGGCCCATGAGGTGGCCGAGCTCGTGCAGGAGGATCGAGCGCACCACGGACCGGCCGTCGCGGCCGCGCAGGATCTCGGCCAGCCGCGGGGCGTCGAGGGACACGGTGCCGGTGAGGTAGACCTTGGGTCCGTCCCCGAGGGACGCAGGCACGCTGCCGGCCTCCCCGACGACGTCCCCGGCCAGCGCGGAGTTCTGCTCCTCGGTCTCCCAGGCGATCAGGACCGGGGCCCAGCGGCGCCCGTACCGGTCCGGCTGGTAGACGTCGCGCTCCGGCGAGGGGGACTCGTCGGTTTCGCCGTTGTAGACGAACTGCAGCCCAGTGACGTCGCTGATCCGCGACAGGGCCTCGTGGACCAGGTCTTCGCCGCCGGGCGGGGCGGAGTCCGGTCGGAGGACGTAGTGCACCGGCCGGCACGGGTCGTAGGCGACCGGGGTCACCCCATCGGTCTGGAAGGCGACGAAGGCGTGGGCGCCGCCCTCCGGAGGCGGCGGCAGCGGCATCCCCCGTGGCGTCGGCGCGGCCTCGACCCCCGGGGCCGGGCGGTCGGGCGGCCTCCCGGGCTCCGGCGGTCGGGTCGAGGGAGTGCCGGCCCCGGCGTCCAGAGGAGCAGCACCGGTTCCACGGGCATCCCGGACGACCGGCGCACCTGGCCACGAGCCGGGTCCGGTGAGGACGGCGGTGCCCACGGCGAGGACCAGGACCAGCACCACCACCACCAGCCCGCGCAACGCGGCCCGGCGCAGCAGCCCGCGCCGGGGACGAGCAGCCGGAGGGGCGCTGTACGCCGTCGGCCCGTCGGGATGCCCTGGCGAGGCGGTCGGAGGAACGGGCCCGTCCCAGCCCGCACCGCTCGCGCCGTCGTCCCCGTGCACGTGTCCTATCTCGGCAGGTGGACGGGGCATGTGCAGCGGACCGTCAGACCCGTGCGGCCCACCAGGCACGGAGCTCCGCCTCTGCCTCGTCCCGATCCAGCGGTCCGCGTTCCAGGCGGAGGTCCTTGAGGAACCGCCAGGCCTCCCCGACCTCGCGTCCCGGCCCGATCCCGAGAAGTTCCATGATCGCGTTCCCGTCCAGATCGGGGCGCACGCGGGCGAGGTCCTCGAGGGCCGAGAGCTCCCGGATGCGCTGCTCCAGTGAGTCGTAGGTCTCCGAGAGGGCGACTGCCCGCCGCTTGTTGCGCGTGGTGGAGTCCGAGCGGACCAGCTTGTGCAGGCGGGGGAGCAGCTCGCCGGCGTCGGTGACGTACCGGCGGACGGCGGAGTCGGTCCACTCGCCCCGCCCGTACCCGTGGAAGCGCAGGTGCAGGAAGGTCAGCCGGGCCACCGCCTCCACGACCTCCTTGGAGTACCGCAGCGCCATGAGCCGTCTGCGGACCAGCTTGGCGCCCACCACCTCGTGGTGGTGGAACGAGACCCGCCCGTGCGGCTCGTGGCGCCGGGTCGCCGGTTTGCCGACGTCGTGCAGGAGGGCTGCCAGGCGGAGCACCAGGTCCGGGGACTGCGCGCCGTCCTCGCCCGACCGGACCGCCGCCTTCTCCAGCTCGATCGCCTGGTCGAGCACCGTCAACGAGTGCGAGTAGACGTCCTTGTGCTGGTGGTGCTCGTCGATCTCCATGCGCAGGGCGGGCAGCTCCGGTAGGACGACGTCGGCCAGGCCGGTTTGCACGAACAGCTCCAGCGCGGCCCGGGGAGAGTCCTGCAGCAGCGTCTTGGACAGCTCTGCCTGCACCCGCTCCGGAGTGATCCGCGCCAGCTCACCGGCCAGCGATCGCATGGCGGCCACCACCTCGTCGTCCGGCGTGAGTCCGAGCTGGGCCACGAACCGGACGGCACGCAGCATGCGCAGCGGATCGTCGGCGAAGGAGTCGACGGCAGCGCCGGGCGTGCGCAGCCGCTTGGAGAGCAGGTCGCCGAGCCCGCCGAAGGGATCGGTGACGGTGCGGTCGGGGCCCAGGGAGACCGCCATCGCGTTGACCGTGAAGTCCCGGCGCGCCAGGTCGTCGGCAAGGGAGTTGCCCCAGGCGACCTCGGGGTTCCGTGACTCGCGGTCGTAGCGATCGGCGCGGAAGGTGGTGATCTCCACGCGGACGCCGGACACCTCGGCGCCCACGGTTCCGAAGGCGATGCCGGTGTTCCACGTGGAACCGGCCCACCCGCGGAGGAGGTCGAGGATCTGCTCGGGCCGGGCGTCGGTGGTGACGTCGAGGTCGCCGGGCATCGTGCTCGTCCCCGCCCGCCCGAGGCCCGAGCCCGCGGACAGCAGCGCGTCCCGCACGGAGCCCCCGACCAGATGGGCCTGGAATCCGGCGGCGGTGAAGCGTGCGCCCAACTGGGTGAGGACGGGGGAGAGGTCCACCAGCTCCTGGACGGTCGCCTGCACCGCCGGGGGGACCTGCTCCCCGGAGGAGTTGCTCGGGGGGGTGGCGGACACGACCAGCCAGAGTAGTGCCGGGCTGTTGCGAGGGCCCCGCGCTACCCTGCAGACATGGCTGGGACGGACGGGCGTGGACGCCCCGGCCGCCGGTTGCGCCGGGTCGACGAGACCTCCGCCGGGGGCCTGGTGGTGGCCGACGACGGTGTGACCGGACCCCGTGCTGCCCTGATCGGCCGCACCGACCGTCGCGGACGACTGCTGTGGTCCCTGCCCAAGGGGCACATCGAGGAGGGCGAGACCCCCGAGGACACCGCCGTCCGGGAGGTGGCGGAGGAGACGGGGATCATCGGCGAGGTCGTCGCTCCGCTCGGCGTGATCGACTTCTGGTTCGTCGCCGACGGCCGCCGCGTGCACAAGACCGTGCACCACTTCCTCCTCCGTGCGGTCGGTGGCGCCCTGTCCGACGCCGACGTCGAGGTGACCGAGGTCGCGTGGGTGCCCCTGGAGGAGCTCAGCTCCCGCCTGGCCTACGCCGACGAACGGGCGCTGGTCGAGCGGGCACCCGCACTGCTGGCCGACAGCGCGTGAGGTGGTCGGCTGCCGGTCGCGCCGGCGGCCGTCCGGCCACCCGAGGCGCCGACCGCACCCGGCCCGGGGTCCTGCTGCGCGCCGCGGTCGTCGTCCCGCTGCTCGCCCTTCCGCTGATCGCCGGCGCACCGGCCGGCGGAGCGGCTCCTGCGCGCGCCGAATACTTCCTGCAGCAGTCGGTGCCGGCCCTTCTCGCGCTGCCGAACGACGACGACGCCAGCGATACCGCCCGCCCCGTCCGCATCGACGTCGCCCGTTTCGAGCCGCGCACGGTCACGCCGGGGGCCGTCGTGACGCTCGCGGGGACGCTGACCAACACCGGGGCCTCGACGATCACCGATCTCTCGGTGCGGCTGCAGCGGGGTGAGGTGCGCACCAGCCGTGCCCAGCTGGCCGCCGCCGTCCGCGACCGCGATCCGGCCACCACGGTCAGGCCTGCCTTCCAGCGGGTGCCCGGCACGCTGCCCCCCGGGGAGGAGCTCGACTTCAGCTTCGCGATGGAGTCCGCGGACCTGCACATGGAGCGGGACGGCGTCTATCCGGTGCTGGTCAACGTCAACGGCACGGTCGACGGCGACCAGCGGCGTGTCGGGGAGCTCGAGACCTTCGTGGTGCAGCAGCCCGTGGTCCCGGCCGGGCGGACCGCCGTCGCCTGGCTCTGGCCGCTTCTCGAGCGACCGCACCGGTCGGCCTCCGGCGACTTCCGCGACGACGACCTGGCCGACTCCATCCGGCCGGGAGGGCGCCTCGACCGGGCCGTGGCGGTGCTCGAGCGGCTGCCGGGAACGGTGCCCCCGGGCGGCACGGAGCCGATCCCGGCGCTGCCCGTCACGCTCGCCGTCGACCCCGTGCTCGTCGAGGAGCTCGGCATCATGGCCGCCGGCCCCTATCCGGTCGACGGGATCGAGGGAGCGGGACGCGGGACCGAGGCGGCGTCGGCCTTCCTGGAGCGGCTGCGCGCAGTGGCCGACGTCCACGACGTGATCGCCATCAGCTACGCCGACGTGGACGCCGACGCGCTCGTCGCCGGGGGACTGAGCGACGTCCTGGTGCGGAGCCTGCCCGGCGGGAGGGCCGAGGGGGAGGCCGAGGGTGGGACAGCCGGCGGGGGAGCTCCGCCCGGTCCGGCCTCCGGCGGATCCGCGGCCACCGGGAACGGTCCGGGCACCCGGATCGTCGGCGAGGCACTCGAGGTGGACGTCCGCACGGACCTCGCCTGGGCCGCGGGGGGCTCGATGCGTCCCGACACGCTGGCGGTGCTGCGTTCCTCGGGCGTGCAGGAGGTGGTCGTGGGTTCGGGCGGCCTCACCTCGGGGAGGTCGGCGGTCGGCCTGGCCGGGAGCACCGCGTCGGCACGCACGTCCCTCTCCACGGCGGCCGGTCCGCTGGGCGCGCTGGTCGCGGACGCGACGCTGACCGACGTGGTCGGATCGGCCGGAGAGGTCGCCGGCGGGGAGCGCCTGGCGGAGCAGCGGTATCTCGCCGAGCTCGCCGTCCTGACGATGCAGGCGCCCGCCGGCGCCGAGCAGACCGTGCTGGTCGCCCCGCCCCGGGAGGTGGACGCCGACCCCGAGGGCGCCGGCGCCATGATGGCCGACACGGCCGAGCTGCCCTGGCTGCGCCCGGCTTCGGTCGCGCAGCTGACGGCCGGAGCTGCCTCGGCGGCCGGGGAACCGGTGAACCTCGTGGACGCGGTCCGGCTCGATCCGCTCGGCTTCGCCGACGTCGTCACCGGTGTCGCCGGCCGGCACGACCTGGCCGGCGCCGTGATCGGGGACGCCGACGCCGCGCTCGCCCCCGTCGACGCGGCGATCTCCCGGACCGTGTCGGCGGCCTGGCGTGCCGACCCACAGGCATTCCAGGCGGTCGCGACGGACCTCCGGACCGAGCTGGACCGTCTCCGCGGCCGGGTCACCCTGCTCGCTCCCGCCGAGGGCACCTACAGCCTCGCCTCGAGCGACGCGTCCCTGGTCCTGACGGTCCAGAACGACCTGCCCTTCGCCGTGGAGGTCCTGCTCCGGATCCAGACGCGCGGCAACCGGGGGCTCACCGTCGGGGACATCGGCGCCCAGCCCCTGGCCCCGGGGGAACGCACCACCCTGGAGGTGCCCACCCAGATCCGGCAGTCGGGCGGCTTCGCGGTGACCGCCGAGCTCACCACCCCGGGCGGGGGGCCCCTGGGCGAGCGGGTCCAGATGCAGGTGAAGAGCGCGGAGTACGGCGCGATCTCGCTGTTCATCACGTTCGGGGCGGCAGCGCTGCTCGCGCTGCTCTTCCTGCGCCGGCTGGTGCGCTACGTGCTCCGCCGCCGCCGGCCCGCGACCCCGGAGCTTCCGCCGCCCGGAGCCGGGGGCGCCGGCCTGTCCAGCCCGCCGACCCGGAGCCCGGTGTGACCGGACCGGAGGACCCGCGGCCACGAAGCCCCGAGCGCGACGGCGCAGCAGCCCGCCCGGGGAGGCGCAGCGGCCAGCCACTCCCGCCGGCGCCCTACCGTGCGGCTCCTCCGGCCTCGGCGCCCTTCCCCGACGTGCGCCCGCCGGACCTGGCGCCCGTGTCCGACCGGATGCCCGCCTCGGTACCACCGGTCCCGCAAGGGAACGCGCCCGAGGATCTCCCCCCGGTGCCGCCGGCCCGCGGGCGATGGGTGCCTGCGGGCGACGACGAGACCCAGGTCATGAGCTCGCTGCCTCCGGTCCCCTCGGCACCGGGTGAGACCGAGGAGGAGGCATCACGACGGGAGGGCGCGCCCGGCGCCAGCCGAGGGATCCTGCGTGCGGCCGGGACCATGGCGATCGCGACGCTGGTCTCCCGCATCACCGGCCTGGTGCGCACCATGGTCCTCGCGGCAGCCCTCGGCGTCGGCCTGGTCAACGACGCCTACAACAGCGCGAACACCCTGCCCAATATCGTCTACGAGCTCCTGCTCGGTGGGGTGCTCACTTCGGTCGTGGTCCCCCTGCTCGTGCACGCCCAGGAGCGGGACCGCGACGGCGGGACGGCCTACGCCCAGCGGCTGGCGACCATCGGCATCGCCGGGCTCGTGGTGGCGACCGCCCTCGCGGTCCTCGCGGCGCCACTGCTCACCGCGCTGGCGGGCATCACCGAGAATCCCGACCAGGTCCGGCTCGGCACCTGGCTGGCCCGCATCCTGCTGGTCGAGATCGTCTTCTACGGCGTCGGCGCGCTCGCGCAGGCCATCCTCAACTCGCGAGGGGTCTTCGGGCCGCCCGCCTGGGCACCGGTCCTCAACAACGTCGTGGTGATCGCCACCGGCGGGCTGTTCATCGCCGCCAGCGACATCGGCGCCCTGACGGAGTCGACGATCACTCCCGCGCAGGTGTGGCTGCTCGGCGTCGGGACGACGCTCGGCATCGCCGTCCAGGCCGTGGTGCTGCTGCCTCTTCTCCGCCGGGCCGGCGTCCCCCTGCGGCCCCGCTGGGGGCTGCGGGACACCGGCCTGCGGGAGGCCGGCTCGCTCGGTCTCTGGGTCATCGGCTACTCGGCGGTCAGCGCGGTCGGGGTGATCGTCGCCATGCGCATCGCCAACGACGCCGGACGGGACGGCGGGCTGGGGTCCAGTGCGTTCGCCTACGCCAGCCTGTTGTTCCAGATGCCCTACGGGATCATCGGGGTCGCGCTCCTTACGGCGCTGCTCCCCCGGATGAGCCGCGCCGCCGCCCGGCACGACGTCCCGGGCGTCGTCCAGGACCTGTCCCTGGGCACCCGGCTCTCCGCCCTCGGGCTCCTCCCGGTCACGGCGGCCCTGGCCGTCCTGGGCCCCTCCCTGGGCATCCTGGCCTTCGCCCGCGGCAACACGACCGCCGAGGAGGCCGAGGCGATCGGGACGGCCCTGGCGGTGGGCGCCTTCGGGCTGCTGCCCATGGCGGTGACCCTCCTGCAGCTGCGCGTGTTCTACGCCATGAAGGACGCCCGGACGCCCACGCTGCTGCAGATCGGAATGGTCGCCGTCCGGGTGCCCCTGCTGCTGCTGGTGCCCGCCGTCGCACGGCCCGAGCACGTGGTCGCGGGGCTGATGCTCGTCACCAGCGTGACGTACGTCGCCGGGTGGGTGCTAGGCGACCTCGCGCTGCGTCGCCGGCTGGGCTCGCTGCGCACGCGGGAGACGTTCGGCCCGGTCCTGCGCATGGCCGCCGCGTCGGCGGTGGCCGGAGGGGTCGGCTGGCTCGTTCTCGACGGAACCGACGAGCTGCTCGGCACGGGCGCCGCAGGCTCGCTCGCGCGGGTGCTGATCGGTACCGTGGTCATCGGCGGCGCGGCTCTCGCAGGCTTCGTGGTCGCCCGCGTTCCGGAGATCCGGGAACCACTGGCAGCGATCAGGGCCCGGAGGGAGCGCGGATGACCGGTTCTTCGCGGGACGGGGCGCCGCCGCCGGGGCAGTCGCCACGGCGACCGGAACAGGAGCGGGGGTCGACAGTGTCGATGACATCAACGACCACCGCCGGCCTCCCCGACCGCTACCGTCCCCTGGATCAGGTCGGCCCGGACGAACCCACCCCCACCGGCGTCATCCGCAGCTGGCGGGCCAAGGACCGGGTGCTCAACCGCGACGTCGCCATCCGCGTGCACACCCCCGCCGGTCCGGCAGCGCACGCCTGGATCAGCCGTGCCCTGACCGCCGGCGGCCTGGCCACCCCCGCCTTGGCGATGGTCTACGACGCCTCCGAAGGCATCGAGGGTGGGCCGGGAGGTGATGCCCCGGGTGGGCGGGCGGACGCCAGCGCGGCGTACGTCGTCAACGAGTGGATCGACGGCGAGACGCTCGCCGAACGGCTCAGCCGCGGACCGATGCCCGAACGGGAGGTCCGGGTCATCCTGCGACGCCTGGCCGACGGGGTGGCCGAGGCCCACCGCGTGGGTCTGGCAGTCGGCGGCCTCTCCCCCGAGAACGTCGTGCTCCGGCCCAACGGGCTGGTCGGGCTGCGCGCCGTCCCCGCCGCCACCGGCACGATCGACGGCGACATCGCCGCCCTCGGCGCGTTGCTGGAGGCCTGCCTCACCGGCCTCGACCCCGCCGTTCCCGAGGCGCGTGAGCTCACCGGCCCTCCGGATCTCGTTGCACTGGTTCGTCGAGCCCGGTCCACGGAGGACGGCCAGGGCCTGTCCAGCGTCGCCGCCATGGCGGCCCTCTTGGCCGAGCGTCCCCGGGGCGGCTCCGGTCCTCGCGCCGGCGCGCCGGTCGCTCCCGCGTCGGCCCGGACCGAGGACACGGACAGCAGTTGGCTGCGCCGGCTCCGGGACCGCCGTACGGAGGCGCCCGCCGCCGAGGCCGGCCCCGATGCCGATGCCGAACCGGTCCGTCTCGGTCCGCACACGCTGCCACCCGTTCCGCCGGTGCGGCCGGTGACGCAGGGGGCCGCGCCCCTCACCTCCTCGGCGTTGGGTGGCGACACCATCGACGCCGGCACGGTGGCGCCGTCGGCCGGCGCCTACGCCGGCCCGGCTCCGGCCGGTTCAGCCGCCGCCCGGACGCGTACCTGGGGCCAGAACGGCGACGACGAGCCGTTCGACGTGCTGGGTGGGCCGCCGCCGCGCGGGTACGAGGACGACTACGACGACCTGGCACCCGAGGACGAGGAGGACGGCGCCCGGCGCCACCGCCTCGTGGTCATCGGGATCCCGCTGCTCGCCCTGGCGCTCGTGGTAGCCCTCGCCTGGTGGATCGGCGACGCACTGCTCTCGGTGTCGGGCTCCGTCGACGACGAGGGGTCCACGCCGCCGGCGGTGAGCTCCCCCGCGAACGGCTCGGCGTCGGCCGGCCCCACGGGCGCCCCCGCGTCGATCGTGAGCGCCGACGTCTTCGATCCCGAAGGCGACGGCGAGCCGGAGAACGACCAGGACGTGCCGCTCGCCTACGACAGTGATCCCGCCACGGCGTGGTCGACCCTGACGTACCGCGGATCGCCGTCCTTCGGCAACCTCAAGCCGGGCGTGGGCGTCCTGCTTGACCTCGGGAACCCGCAGCAGGTCGCCGGCGTCACGCTCGCCAGCACGCTGCCCGGGGCGACCGTGGAGATCCGCACCGGCGGCAGCGCGGGAGAGGCGCTCGACGACTTCGGCCTGGCAGCCGACGGCACGGTCCAGGGCGAGACGGAGCTGACCTTCGACGAACCGGTCGAGGCGCGGTACGTGCTGGTGTGGGTGACCGGGCTGGTGGCCGTGGACGACGGATTCCGGGCCGACCTGGCCGAGATCGCGGTCCGGACGGCCGGCTGACCGGGACCGTGGCGGGGCCCGGCGGAGGGGAATGCTGCCCTTACGATCACCGTTGTGCCGCACGTGACTGAGCCAACGGACGCGCCCCTCCCCGGCCCCGTCGCGACCACCGGCGGGAACCCGGCGATTCCCCCGGCCGAGCGCGACGGCATCCGTGACCTGATCATCATCGGATCGGGCCCCGCCGGGTACACCGCTGCCACCTACGCGGCGCGCGCCAACCTGCATCCGCTCGTGTTCGAGGGCTCCCAGTTCGGCGGGGCCCTCATGACGACCACAGAGGTCGAGAACTTCCCGGGGTTCCCCGAGGGCATCCAGGGTCCCCAGCTCATGGACGACATGCGCACCCAGGCCGAGCGTTTCGGCGCCGAGCTGGTCGCCCGCGACGTCACCGAGGTGGACCTGACCGTCGACCCCAAGATCGTGAAGGTCGGGGACGAGGTGCACCGTGCGCACGCCGTCATCGTGGCCACCGGCTCCAAGTACCGGTACCTGGGCCTGGAGAACGAGCAGCGGCTGCTCGGCCGCGGCGTCTCGGCCTGCGCCACGTGCGACGGATTCTTCTTCCGCGACCAGGACATCGTGGTCGTCGGGGGTGGTGACTCCGCCATGGAGGAAGCCACCTTCCTGACCCGCTTCGCCAGGTCGGTGACCGTCGTCCACCGGCGGACCGAGCTCCGGGCTTCGAAGATCATGGTGAAGCGGGCGCAGGACAACGAGAAGATCCGCTGGGCACTGGGGAAGCAGGTCACCGACGTGCTCGGCGACAGCACCGTCGACGCCGTCCAGGTCATCGACCTCAAGAGCGGCGAGACCGAGACGCTGCCGGTCACCGGGCTGTTCGTGGCCATCGGCCACGACCCGCGCAGCGAGCTCTTCGCCGGGCAGCTGAAGCTCGACGACAGCGGCTACATCCAGGTCGAGCACCCGACCACCCGCACCAACATCGACGGCGTGTTCGCCTGCGGCGACGTCGTGGACCACATCTACCGCCAGGCGATCACCTCCGCCGGCACCGGTGCGGCAGCGGCGATCGATGCCGAACGCTGGCTCGCCGAGACCTTCGACGAGCGCTGAGCTTCAGGCGCCCAGGCGGGGCCTCCGGGCATAGAACGGCCCCCGAGGCGGTTGTCCGCCCTGGAGATCCGAGAAGTCGAACAGAGGAGAGACGACCATGGCAGGCAACACCGTGACGGTCACCGACACCAGTTTCGCCAGTGACGTGCTGGGCAGCGAGAAGCCCGTGCTCGTGGACTTCTGGGCCGAGTGGTGTGGCCCCTGCAAGATGGTGGCCCCCGTGCTCGAGGAGATCGCCGCCGAGCACGGCGACAAGCTCACCATCGCCAAGCTCAACATCGACGAGAACCCGCAGATCGCGCGTGACTACCAGGTGATGTCCATCCCGACCATGACCGTCTTCCAGGGCGGCAAGCCGGTCAAGAGCATCATCGGTGCCAAGCCGAAGGGCGCGATCCTCTCCGACCTCGCCGACTACATCTGA
>JALYMS010000012.1 GCA_030773535.1 Actinomycetota bacterium
AGCGTGACCGCGCACGGTCTGCGCGAGGCGATCCGTGGCATCCCATGGGTACTCCGGAATCGCCGGGTGCTGCCGGCCCACGCCGAGGCGCGGTTCGCCGCACTCGACCGGGCACAGCGACGCTCGAAGGCCCGCCGCTACGTCAGCTGACCCATGGTTCCCGACGAGGCGGACGGCTCGGCCTGGACGCGGCGCGCTGCGGCGCTCAGCCGTAGCGGGCGACGAAGTTGGCCAGGGTCTGCCCCGGCTCGGTGATCACGGCGGTGCTCACCCGCTGGATCAGATCGTCCCTCTCCTCCGGCGGGAAGTAGCCGAAGTGCTGGTAGACGTGGATCCGGGTCACCAGTCCGGGGAGGTCCAGCTCAGGGTGGAACTGGGTGGCGTAGACGTTCTCCTTGACCCGGAACATCTGCACCGGACACGCGGCCGACGTCGCCAGCAGCACCGCCGACGGCGGCAGGTCGCGGCAGGCCTCCTTGTGCCCGACGAACGCGTCGAACTCCGGTGCCAAGCCGGCGAGGACGGGGTCCGCCCGTCCTGCGTCGGTCAGCCGTACCCGGATCGCTCCGATCGGCTCCGCGTACGTGCGGTCGACCGTTCCGCCCTGGTTCACGCCGAGCGTGCCGACCCCGTAACAGGCGCCGAAGAAGGGGAAGTCGCGCGCGACGATCTCGTCCAGCAGCGCCCCCATCTCCCGCTCGACCCGGCGCTGCACGTCGGACTTGGTCTCCGGCGGATCGCTGGAGTTGAACGGGCTGCCCCCCACGAACACGCCCGCGTAGTCGTCGAGCCGCAGCGGCGGCAGCGGCCGGGCCTCCATGCGGATGCGGTGCAGCCGCTCGGGCGGAAGGCCGGTGAAGCGGAGGAAGGCGTCGTACTCGCCGTCGGCGGCCACGTCCTCGGCGCGGGAGGACAACAGGAGGAAGGGCCGCACCCGCCGGATCCTAGGCGGACACCGAAGTCAGAGGTGAGCGCCGTCGACGCTGCCGCCAGGCGCCGGGGGGCTGAGGACCAGTTGCTGCGGACGAGTAGGTGCGACGATCCAGACGAGGCGCTCGGCCAGGGCGAAGAGCAGCAGGCCGGGGGCGATGACCACCGCCGGCGGAATCACCAGCGGTGCCGCCAGCACCGAGATCGCCAGTACGCCCGGCGCGCTCAAGGCCCAGCCCGGCCGCCGCAGATCGCTGGTCAGCGCTCCCCACCGCACGCCCGCCCACATCAGCCACCGACGGAGCACCGGTACGCCGCTCTCCCGCATCACGCGCCGGAAGATGCCATCGGCCTGCCGGGAGGTGACCGCCCCGGAGCGGATGCCCTCGCTGCACAGCCAGTCGTGCAGGATCGCGGCCAGGGTGAACGTACCGAAGCGCGGAACGAGCCAGGCCACGAGCCGCGGCACGGTCGCGAAGTCGGTGCGGAATCCGGCCGGCACGACGAACCGCTCCTCGCGGCCCTGGTAGACGAGCGGGTCGACCACGGTCCAGGTGTTCGCGTCGACCCTGCGCACCGTCAGTGACCCCGGTTCGAAAGGCATGAACCACTGTGCGTCAGCCGCCCGGGCCTCGCCATCGCGGAACCTCGCGGCAACGGCAAGGATGCGGCACAGGAGCGCCGCCGGTGCGCCGTCCGAGGAGAAGGAGGGTTGCCGTGCCGCTCGTCAGCATCCTGGCCACCGGGGGCACGGTCGCCTCCCGCGCCGACGGCTCCGGAGGCGCCACGGCCCAGGACGGCGGCGAGGACCTGGTGGCCCGTCTAGCGGTGCCCGGCGTGCAGCTACGGGTCCGCGACGTGCTCCGGATCGGCAGCTTCCGCATGACCCTCGACCGGGTCTCCCTGCTCGCCCGGGCCGTCGCTGAGGAACTGTCCGACCCTGACGTCGCCGGCGTCGTGGTAACCCATGGCACGGACACGACGGAGGAGACGGCGTTCTTCCTCGACCTGTTCCATGACGATGCCCGCCCCGTCGTCCTCACCGGGGCGCAGCGCCCCGCCGACGCCGCGGACACCGACGGACCGCGCAACGTGGGGGACGCGGTCACCGTCGCCGCGGACCCGAACGCCCGCGGGCTCGGCGTCCTCGTCGCGTTCGGCGGCCAGGTCTTCCCGGCCCGTGGCACCCGGAAGGCGCACACGCTCGCAGCGGACGCCTTCACCAACCCCTACGGCGGCGCCTTGGGCTGGGTGCACGAGGGCAGGGCGGGAGTCGTCACGGCGCCGCGCCGGGGACCGGCCCTGGACCTATCCACGTTCGACCTCACCGGTGTCCGGGTCGACGTCGCCGTGTGCCACCCGGACGCCGACGGCACCGCGCTGCGTGCCTTCGCCGGCGCCGGCGCCCGGGGCGTCGTGCTGGAGGCCACGGGTGCCGGGAACGCGAACCCGGAGATCTGTGCGTCGGTGCGGGAACTCACCACCGCCGGGATCGTCGTCGTCACCTCGACCCGGGTGGCCGCCGGACCGGTGGCTGCCCTGTACGGGGACGGCGGGGGCGTCGACCTCGAGAAGGCCGGTGCCCTCCCGAGCGGGCTGCTGCGTCCGTCCCAGGCCCGCATGCTGCTGGCGGCCCTGCTGGGCGTCCACCGCGATCCGCATGCCGTCCGGCGTGCGTTCGCCGAGGCGGTGCGGGGCTGAGCCCGCGGTCGAGCGCGCCGCGGGCGCCTAGCGGGACGTCGGGAAGGAGTAGCTGGCCGCTGCCCGGGGCCAGCGAGCGGTGACCACCTTGCCCCGGGTGTAGAACGCGACGCCCTCGGGCCCGTGCACGTGCAGGTCACCGAACAGCGAGTTCTTCCAGCCGCCGAAGCTGTAGTAGGCCATCGGGACCGGTACTGGCACGTTGATGCCGATCATCCCCACGGTGACGCCGCGCTGGAACCGGCGGGCCGCCGCTCCGCTGGAGGTGAAGATCGCGGTCCCGTTGCCGTAGGGGTTGGCGTTGATCAGGGCGATCGCCTCGTCCACGTCGCCGGCGCGCACGGTCGACAGGACCGGGCCGAAGACCTCCTCGCGGTAGACGGTCATCCCCGGCCGCACGTGGTCGATCACCGTGGGCCCGACGAAGAACCCGTGCTCGTGGCCGGGCACCGTGATGCTCCGGCCGTCGACGACCAGGGAGGCGCCCTCCTGCTCGGCGGAGCTGATCAGGCCGACGATGCGGTCGCGGGCGGCGGCGGTGATGACCGGGCCCATCTCGCTGCCCGGGTCGGTGCCCGGACCGACCACCACCTTCAGGGCCCGGTCGCGGATGGTCTGCGAGAGCTCCTCTCCGACGCCGCCGACCGCGACCGCCGCGGAGACGGCCATGCACCGCTCCCCCGCCGAGCCGAAGGCTGCGGCCAGCAGATGGTCGGCCGCGCCGTCGAGGTCGGCGTCCGGCAGCACCACGGCGTGGTTCTTGGCCCCGCCCAGTGCCTGGACCCGCTTGCCGGCCGCGCTCGCGCGCTCGTGGATGTAGCGGGCGATCGGCGTCGAACCCACGAAGGACACCGCCGCCACCTCGGGGTGGTCGAGGAGCGCGTCGACCGCGGTGCGGTCGCCGTTGACGACCGTGAAAACCCCCTCGGGCAGGCCGGCCTCGGCCCACAGCTCGGCGATGCGCAACGACACCGAGGGGTCGCGCTCGCTGGGCTTGAGCACGAAGGTGTTGCCGCAGGCGATCGCCATCGGGTGCATCCACATCGGGACCATGACGGGGAAGTTGAACGGCGTGATCCGGCGACGACGCCGAGCGGCTCGCGGAAGGAGTACGCGTCGACGTCGGTGGAGATCTGGTCGGAGTAGTCGCCCTTGAGCAGCTGCGGGATGCCGCAGGCGAACTCGACCACCTCGAGGCCGCGCT
>JALYMS010000013.1 GCA_030773535.1 Actinomycetota bacterium
GCCCGAGGACTCCCCGCACGAGATCGGCCGGGCGCTCGCGGAGTGGATTCCCGGCCTCCGGTAGGGACCCGGCAGCGATGAGTCGGTAGCGCACCTTCTTGCCGGCGCGCAGCGACTCGACCGTCACCTCGATGCGCGCAGTCCGTGTCTCGGGCTTCTTCGCCTCCTCGACCCAGCGAACCCACTCCTTGCGGTGCGAGTAGGCCGGGGCGTCGAAGGCCCTCCTGACCGGCTCGTCGAACGCGGCGACCAGGTGCTCGGGCACCGCCACCTCCCGCGGCGCGGTGGCGAGCTCGACGCGCACGTCGACCTCGTCGCCCGCCACCACCCTGGCGGCCTCCCGGACGACCGGAGTCCATGATCCCGACGCGGTCGGTGAGCGCCGCGGCCTCGTCCATGTCGTGCGTCGTGAGCACGACGGTCACCCCACCGCCACGGAGCTCGCGCACCTGGTCCCAGACGAACAGGCGGGCCTGTGGATCGAGACCGGTGCTCGGCTCGTCGAGGAAGATCACCTGCGGGGCGTGCATGAGCGCGCGAGCGATGAGCAGCCGCTGCGCCATGCCGCCCGAGTAGTTGTCCACCTTGTCCGCGCCACGGCCGCGCAGGCCCAGCTGCTCGAGCAGGGCGTCGGCCCGCCGATTCCGCTCGGCCCGCCCGATGCCGTGGTACGCCGCGTGGAAGACCAGGTTCTGCCGGGCGGTGAGCGCCCGGTCGAGGTTCGAGCGCTGCGGGACGACGGAGAGCCGGCTGCGGGCGGTGACCGGGTCGGCGGCGACGTCCACGCCCGCGACCCTCGCCTGACCGGACGTAGGCAGCACGCGGGTGGTGAGGACGCCGATCGTCGTCATCTTCCCGGCGCCGTTGGGCCCGAGCAGGCCGAACACCTCACCACGCTCGACGGTGAAGGAGATCCCGTCGACCGCGTTTGTCGGGCGGCCGGGATAGCGCTTGACCAGCTCGGTCACGTGCACCGCCGGCTCCATCGCGGACATCCGCCCATCGGCTACGCCGACGGCAGCGGCTCTCAGCCGGCGAGTGTGCGCACCGTCTCGACGACGGCGAAGACCGCGAACACCAGGAACAGCGTGGCCGCGACCCGCCGGATCAGCGGGATCGGGAGCCGGTCGGCCAGCTTGCGTCCCAGGAACACCGCGAGGCCCGACACGACCAGCAGCGCGGACCACGAGCCGACGAAGACCGACAGCGGCTCGCCGTAGCGGGCGGCGAGGCCGGCGGTGGCCAGCTGGGACAGGTCGCCCCACTCAGCGGCGAACAGGACGCCGAACGAGATGGCGGCGGCCCGCAGGAACGAGGGGGCGTCGGGCGTCTCGGCCAGCTCCTCGTCATCGCGGCCCTCGCCCGCGCTGCGCCACAGCAGAACCGCCCCGACCAGGAAGAGCAGGGCGACGATTCCGCTGACCAGCGCATCGGGGAGCAGGGAGAGCAGCGAGCCGGCGGTGACCGCGATAGCCACCTGGAGCCCGAAGGCGGTGCCGACGCCGACGAACACCGGCAGCGGAGCGAACCGGGTGGCCAGCACGAGGGTGGCGAACAGCGTCTTGTCGGGCAGCTCGACCGGCAGCACCAGGGCGAACGCGGTCGCGATGACCGTCAGGACCACGCAATCTCCTCCGCTCGGCACTGCCGGGCGGGCAGTTCTCCCTCGGCCGGCCACGCTAACCGACCTCGCGGAGGAATCCCGGCGCGGGAACGGGTGATCCTCGCTACCGTCTCGCCATGCCGTTCCGTTGACGCCCGGCGTCCGACCGACTGCCCCCTGCCGCCCGGCCCCTCGCCCGACTGGCCGTGGGCTGGGCCGCGCTGTCCGAGCTGGTGCCGTACTACCCGCTCTACGCACTGCTGTTCCTCGACACGGGCCTGTCCGGCGCGCAGATCTGGGCGCTGTTCGCGATCTGGTCGATCACCGCGCTGGTGACCGAGGTCCCGGCCGGGGCGCTCGCCGACGGCTGGTCCCGCCGTGGGGCCGTCGTCCTCGCGTCGCTGCTGCAGGCCGCCGCCTTCGTCGTGTGGACGGCGGCGCCCACCTTCTGGGCCTTCGCCGCCGGCTTCGCGATCTGGGGCGTGGGGGGCGCCTTCGTGTCCGGTGCCAGTGAGGCTCTGGTGCACGACGAGCTGGCGGCCGTCGGGGCGAAGGCCTGCTACGGGCGGGTGTACGGCTGGATGACGTCGGCCGAGCTGCTGGTCCAGGTGCCGACCGCCTTCGCCGCCAGCGGGCTGTTCGCCCTGGGCGGGTACGAGCTGGTCGGCTGGGCGAGCGTGGTCGCCTGCCTGGCCGCCGCGGCGCTCGCGACCCGGTTCAAGGAAGCTCCGCGATTCCCTGACGACGACGAGGACGCGTCCCCGCTGCGGGCCGCGATCGGCGACGCCCTCCGACGCCCGGCACTGCGGCTGGCGCTGCCGGCCGTCGCGCTGATCGGCGGCCTGGACGCGGTCGAGGAGTACTTCCCGGTCTTCGTGGCCGAGCAGGGGTTCGCGATCGCGGTGGTGCCCGTCGTCGCCCTCGCGCTCGCGCTGGCCGGCGCCGCGGGAGCCGCACTCGGCGGCCGCCTGCCGGGCCGGGCGATTCCCGTCGTCCTCGGCGTCGCCGGGCTGTGCCTGCTGGTGGCGTCCGCCGCCCCGGGCGTTCCGGCCCTGGCAACGGCGGCGCTCTTCTACGCCCTCTACCTCGCCGTGCTGGTGGCGGCGGAGGCGCAGCTGCAGGCGCGGATCAGCGGGCCCTACCGGGCGACGATCACCTCGGTCGCCGGGCTGGGCGTCGAGACGGCCGCGCTGCTCGTCTTCGCCGCGTGGGCCCTGGGCGGAGCCGGCGCGGTGGCGGTCCTGGTGCTGGCCGTCGTCCCGGTGGCCGCCGTCGGCCTGGCCGGGCGGGCTCAGCTGACCGGGTGAGCCGCCTCCGCGGCCGCGGTGGCTGCTCGCAGGACCTCCTTGACGGGCAGGCCGTGCTCGCGGGCCAGCGCGGCGACGTCCTCGTACTCGACGCTGACGTTGACCACGCGTCCGCCGGAGGAGGCCACCTTGACGCCGACGCGCCCGCCGAGGACCTCCACCGAGGACGACGTCCGGTCCAGCGCCACCTTGCCCACCGGCACGACCCGCAGCCCTATCGTCGACGTCGTCGCGAAGACGGCGGCCTGCACGTCGGGGACGACCTCGGGGGCACAGCGCCGACAAGGTGTGCGCCGGGCGTCCCTTCTTCATCAGGATCGGGGTCAGCCAGGCGTCCGAGGCGCCGGCGGCGAAGAGCGCGTCGACGACGCCGGGCCACAGCCGGGGGTCGAGGTCATCGACATTCGCCTCGAGCACGACGGGTCCGGATTGCGGCCCGTCGGCGGGCTCACCCAGTATCAGCCGGACGACGTTGGGCAGCTCTGCCGGGTCCCGGCCCCCGGCGCCCATGCCCACGCGGCTCACCCGCAGCGCCGGCAGCGTCGTCCACTCGTCGACGAGCCCGGCGACCAGCGCGGCGCCGGTCGGGGTGCACATCTCGGCCGGCACCGGGCCGGCAACGACGGGCACCCCGGCGAGCAGCCCAGCACGGCTGGGCCGGGAATCGGGACGACGCCGTGCGCGCCGCGGGCGGAGCCGCTGCCCAGCGCGACCGGTGAGGCGGTCAGTCGGGAGAGCCCGAGGTGCCCGAAGCCGGCCACCACACCGACGACATCGGCAAGGGCGTCCAGGGCCCCGACCTCGTGGAAGTGCACTTCCTCGGGTGGCATCCGGTGCACGCGACCCTCCGCCACCGCGAGGCGCTCGAACACCGCGAGAGCCCGGGACCGCACCGGCTCGGGCAGCGGGGCGTCGATGAGCAGAGCGGCCACGTCGGCCCACGTCCGGGCGGTCGAGGACTCCGGCGCGAGCACGTGGACCCGGGTGGCACCCAGCCCGTGCCGGGTGACCGGTTCCGTCACGAGACGAATCTGCTCCACCGGCAGCGCGGCGACCGCGGCGGCCGGCACGTCGAGTGGCACTCCGGCATCGACGAGCGCGCCGAGCAGCATGTCGCCCGACGCCCCCGCCGCGAGATCCAGCCAGCCGATGGTCATCCGCGCATCATCCCAAGCACCGCACCGAGTTGATCATGGTCCGCGTGCTCGCGGACGCGCCGTGGCCGAGCGTGTCGCGAGGCACGCCGCCGATGATCAACTCGGAAGAGTCAGCGGCGGGCGCTTCGGCGGGCGATCCGTGCCACGAACACGCCGGCTGCGTAGCCGTTGTCGATGGCGCTGACCGCCACGCCCGGCGACGTCGAGTTCAGAATCGTCATGAGCGCGCCGAGGCCGCCGAACGCGGCGGGCTGACCGGTCGACGTCGGGACCGCCACCACCGGGACGTCGGTCACCGCGCCGATCATCGGAGCCAGCGAGGCGTCCAGGCCGGCGACGACGACCAGGCAGTCGACGTCGTCCAGGCTGCCGTCGGTGAGCATCGAGCGGAGCCGGCCGGCGCCCATGTCGTCGACGCGGACCGCCTCCGTGCCGGCGACGCGGGCGACGAAGGCTGCCTCCGCGGCGACGGGGGTGTCGCCGCCGCCGGAGCAGACGACGCGCACGCGGCCCACCGGCTCGGGCACCGATCCGACTGCGGCGGCCATCGCGGCGGCGTCCATCGTCGTGTACGCGTCGTGCTCGGCGGCCAGTGCCACCAGGGTGTCGGCAGTCGCCCGCAGCACCAGGGCCGGCCGGTCGGGGTGCTCGCGGCGGGCCGCCCGGACCAGGGCGAGGACCTGCTCGCTCGTCCGGCCGGTGGCCCAGATGACCTCGGGCTCGACGGGGGCGGTACGGACCGGTCCGCTCGCTGGAGCGTCCGCTGCGGCGACCAGGACAGGAGCGTCGGTCGCGGGCACCGGACCGAGCAGCGGCTCGTCGGCGCTGCCGGTCCCCAGCGGCGGGTGGAGGGGGCCGGGCTCGACGAGCAGCGGGGCGAAGCCGCCGACGGCGTCGCGGCCGCGACCGGCAGCACCGGGCGACGGGAGAGGCGGCACGTTCGCGACCGTAGCTGCCGCGCCGTCGGTGTCCGGGGTGTCCGGCGTCGTGTCGCGGTCCGGCGCGGGGGACGCCGGATCTGCGTCCGGCGCAGACCCGGGCGGCGGTCCGAACAGGGTGTCCAGCGGGTTCGCGTCCACCCGCGTCTGGGTGACCCCCGACAGCCGGATGACCCGGTCCCGGCCGCTGCGCTTGGCGTCGTAGAGCACGCCGTCGGCCGCGGCGAACAGGGTGCGCCGATCGTCGCCGCGGGCGGCCGACGCGATGCCCACGCTGATGGTGACCGGTACGTCCAGGCCCAGCTCCGCCCAGTCGTAGGCGGCGACCTTGCGGCGGGTGCGCTCGAGCGCCCGTTCCGCCTGCTCCGCGGTGGTGTCGGGCAGCAGGATCACGTACTCGTCCCCGGCCCAGCGGCACACCTCGTCGGTGTCGCGGACGCCGGCGATCAGCAGCTCCCCGACGATGCGGAGCACCGAGTCCCCGCCGGGGTGCCCGATGGCGTCGTTGACCTCCTTGAACCGGTCGACGTCGACGACGGCGAGCGCCGGTGCGGCGCCGGCGGACAGCAGCCCGTCGAGGCGGGCCTCGGCGTAGCGCCGGTTGGGCAGGTGAGTCAGCGGGTCCTCGTAGGCCTGGCGGCGCAGCTGGCCGGCGGCGCGTTCGGTCTCCAGCAGGGCCTTGCGCCGGCCGAACAACTCGACCCAGCGCGTGCGCCGCTCGTCGACCCGGTCCAGTTCGTCGGACAGGTAGGCCTGCAGGTAGGGCAGGGCGCGGCCGGCGTCGGCCAGGTCGGCGTGCAGGGTGCACAGCTCGCGCAGAGCCGCGCGGCGCAGGCGCGGCAGCCCGTGCTCGGTGGCAAGGGTCAGCGCGGAGACCAGGTGGTGGTCGGCGGGTCCGTTGTCGTCCTGGCGCCGCAGCGCCCGGCCGAGTGCCAGCTGCGCCGAGGCGAGCTGTGCCCGGTCCGCGGTTGCCGAGGTGATGCGGACGGCGGCGCGCAGCGGCCCGGTGGCGGCGGCGTGCTCGCCGAGCCCCACGAGCGCCCAGCCGTGCACGACCTGGGCGGCGACGAGGCCGGGGGCATCGGGCGGGAGGAGCTCCAGCGCCTGCTCGGCGAGCCGGCGGGCCTCGGCGAAGTGCGGGGCGGCCGAGTCGGGGGCGCCGTCGTCGAGCAGGCCCTCGCCGAGTTCCGCGCACAGCTCGCCCAGCCGGGTGGCGGTCGTGGCGACGACGACCGCCGGGTCGCCGAAGTCGGGGTCGAGCGCGTCGGGCTCCGCGGCGGCGGCGACCGCGGCCTCGTGCGAGCGGCGTTGGTAGTCCAGCGCCAGCGGCATCAGCTCGAGGTCGGCGAGCACGCCGGCGAGAGTGCCGAGCGTGTCCACCAGCAAGGAGCTCGGCGGCAGGTTCGGGTCCAGCAGGCTGGCCGCTTCGACGGCCTCGTCCATGGCTGCGTCGATCCGGCGGGAGAGCAGCTCGATGCGCGCGTGCCGCGCCAGCCCGGCGGCGCGCTGCACGTCGTCGTCGGTGGCGTCGAAGGCGGCCTTGGCCGAGCGCACCAACGCGATGGCGAGCGCGGCGCGCGATGCGGACTCCGAGCGCGGGTCGGTCTCCTCCCGCGAATCGGAGCCCGCGGCGCCGTCCAGCAGGTCCGCCACCCCGGCGTGCAGGTCCAGAGCAGGTTCGGTCGCTTCCGGCGGGCTGTCGACCGGGTCGCCCACGAGCGTGAAGCCGGCGACGCGCAGCCGGCGGACGAGCAGCTCCGCCCGCAAGGTGTCGGCCCAGGCGCGGCCCAGCGAGCCGGGGGCAGCCGAGGGATCGGTCGCGACGTCGGCGGCCGGGTCGGCGGCGACGTAGGGGGCGGGATCCCGCTCGACGTCGGCGAGCAGTTCCTCGGCGTCGTCCAGCTGCCAGTTCGCCAGGGCCGCGGTCACCCGGTGGTGCAGGGCTCCTGGTGGCACGAGCGCACTGTGCACGTCGCCCGGGTCGCTGTCGAGCACATGTCCGGGAACTCGCCGTCCCCCGTCCGTCCCGTCCCACGTGCCCCAGGCGCCGACCGCGCTCACGAGGACGTCCCGCCGTCGGAGGGCGCCTCCTCGGCGTCCGTGTCGGGGGACGCGCCGGCCCCGGGGGCGCGGACGCGGTTCCGGCCGCTGCGCTTGGCCGAGAACAGGTGCAGGTCGGCGGCGTCGAACAGCGCACGCCAACCCGCCGTCCCGGCCGTCTCCTCCTTCCCGCACGGAGCGCTGGCGACCCCGATGGACACGGTGACGGGCTCGGCCAGCTGCAGGTCGCTCCAGTCGGCCCCTGCGACGGCACTGCGGAGCCGCTCGGCGACCGCGACGGCCTGCGGCTCGCTCGCCCTGGGCAGGACGACGAGGAACTCGTCCCCCGCCCAGCGGTAGACCTCGTCGCCGGTGCGGCTGTGCTCGCGCAGCAGATCGGCGATGCGCCGCAGGACGACGTCCCCGAGGGAGTGCGAGGCGGCGTCGTTGACCGACTTGAACCGGTCGACGTCGACGACCGCCAACGACAGCGGTCCGTCCCCGAGTCCCATCGCACCCAGCCGGCGCTCGGCGCTGCGCCGGTTGCCGAGGCCGGTGAGAGGGTCTTCCAGCGCGTGCCGGCGGAGCAGCGCGGCCTGACGCTCGGCCTCGCGCAACCGGCTCCGGCGCACGAACATCTCCGCCCAGAGCTCCCGGCCCCGGGCGTGCGCGCGACCGGTGTCGGCCCGGTAGGCCTCCAGCCAGTGCAGGGCTTCGGCAGGGCGGCCCAGGTCGGCGGCGTTCTGGCCCAGCTCGAGCAGGCTCTGCCGGTAGCGACGCCGGTCGCCGGTGGCGGCGAAGGCCCCGGCCGCGTCGACCAGCATGCCCATGGCCTCCTCGCCGCTGGCCGGGTCGCCGTCACCGCGCTGGCCCAGCCGGGCGAGGAGACGGGCCAGCGCCAGCCCGGTGTAGCCCCGCAGCCAGGTGCTCCCCTCGGCCTCGACCCGGCGACGGGTGCGACGCAGGGGGCCGAGAGCACCGTCCAGGTCGTCGGCACAGGTCAGCGCCCACGCCTGGACGACGTCGAGCAGGTCGGCCTCGGCCGCCTCCGGCTCCCAGGCCAGCTCGCGGGCCGACGCGGCGCAGGCGATCGCCTCTCCGGCCAGTTCCCGGGCCCGTTCGGCCTGGCCCCGACGGCGCAGCGTCTGGGCCAGCTCGGTGTGCTGCTGCGCCGACAGCAGTCGCATCCGCCACTGCTCCTCCGGCTGCCGCAGTGCGGCGGCGACGTGCTGTGCCCGCATGGCCGAGGCGACGGCGAATCCTTCGAGGTCGAGGCCGGCCAGGGTCATGGACAGCCAATGGTGCGCCTGGAGCAGTGCCCGCGACGGCCCGCCGGCGTCGGGTCCCTCGAGGACCAGGCTCGCGTCGACGGCCAGCAACATGGCGGAGTCGAAGTGGTCGGCGGCGACCTGGATGTGCGCGAGGTAGGCCATCGTCAGAGCTGTGTCGGCCGAGGGTGCGCACTTGTCCAGCGACTCCAGGGCGGCCGCGACGTCGCGGCTGGCCGCCTCGGAGTCGTCGTGGATCAGCGCCCGCCGGGCCGACAGCGCGCTCCGCCAGGCGGCCCAGCGGGGGTCGGAGGAACCGGCGATCTCGTCGGCGGTCTCGTCGACGAGGGCGAGGATCGAGTCGTCGTCCCGGCGCTCGCTGCCGGAGAGCAGACGCCACAGCGCAGCCTCGAGATCGCCGGGGGCGACCGGGGCCGGGCCAGGGTGCAAGGCATGCCTCCAGTCGGGGGTGTGCCGGCCGCGCGGGCCGGGACTGGCCGTCGAGCGAGGCAGCTTCCCCCGGGCTGGAGCTTCCGCCCCGACCCGCCCGCACTACCCTCGTCGGATGCCTGGGACGCCTCCGACGCGGTTCGCTTATCTCGGGCCCGAGGGTACCTTCGCCGAATCGGCCCTCATCAGTGCCGGTGCCTCCTCGGAGGGAGCCCGTTCACCGGCTCCGAGCGTCGCCGCGGCGTTGGCCGCCGTCCGGTCGGGGGACGTGGACGCGGCACTGGTCCCGCTGGAGAACTCGGTCGAGGGCTCGGTGCCGGCCACCATGGACGGACTCGCCGACGGCGACCCGTTGGTGATCACCCGCGAGGTGTTCCTCCCCGTGACGATGACGTTGGTCGCCCGGCACGGCACCGAGCTGACCGGCGTGCGGTCGGTGGCCAGTCATCCGCACGCCCTGGCGCAGTCGGCGCGGTGGCTTGCCACCCATCTGCCGGGCGTCTCGCCGCTGCCGACGACGTCCACGGCTGCCGCCGCTGCCGCGGTGGCAGCCGGGGAGTTCGACGCTGCGGTCTGCGCCCCGATCGCCGCGGAGCGGTACGGGCTGGCCACCCTCGTCGGCGACATCGCCGACCACCCGGGGGCGGTCACCCGGTTCGTGCTGGTCACTCCGCCGGGTGCGCTGCCCGCGCCGACCGGCAACGACAAGACGTCGCTGGTCGCGGTCGTCGGCGACCGGACCGGCGCGTTGCTGGAGCTGCTCGGCGAGTTCGCCGTCCGGAGCATCTCGCTGACGCGGATCGAGTCCCGGCCCACGCGCGAGCGGCTGGGCGTCTACTC
Source organism: Actinomycetota bacterium (assembly GCA_030773535.1). Taxonomy (GTDB): domain Bacteria; phylum Actinomycetota; class Actinomycetes; order Mycobacteriales; family Geodermatophilaceae; genus Blastococcus_B. The sequence goes on from JALYMS010000013.1 coordinate 9,604, forward strand.
CTTCTCCCTCGACTGCGAGGGGCACATCGCCGATGCGCGCGTGGGTGAGGCATTGGGTGCACTGCACCGGGTGTGCGACGACGTCCGCTTCCTCGGCTCGTACCCCCGGGCCGACGGCCGGGACAACAAGCCGGTGCCCCCGACTGCCGCGGATCCCGCCTTCGCCGAGGCCGGGTCCTGGCTGGCGGGCATCCGGGACGGCTCATCCTCCTGACGGGTGCCGTTGCACCCGAAATCGGCCTCCGGCGTCTTCAATGACGGGATGTTCAAGGGGGTACCCGCGCGCGCCTGGTGGGTGCTGGCGCTCTGCGTCGGCATGCCGCTGGCCGTCGTCGCAGTGCTTGCCTACCTGATCGTCTTCTACGACGGCCGGCAGGACATCGACCTCGGCCACTGGGTGGGCCCGCAGAGCTCGTACGACCGGGAGGTGATGCCGAATCCCCGGTGGGCCACCGACTATCTGTGCGACGACGCATTGCCCTGCATCCACGCCGTCAGGTCGGACACCCTCACGATGTACAGGTTCGACGACCGCGAGGACGCCGTGACCGCCGCGGCGAGCTTTGGCGAGGACGGCTATCTGACCGGCTGGATCGCCGTGCGCTACGAGCGCGGCGCCCTCACCGCCTCACAGCGCTCCAGCTTCGAATACGGCATCAGCTGCATCAACACATGGGTGGGCGAGGAGGGCAGGACTGCTGAACCCGCCCGGCGATCACTTCCGGCCCAGCCGGTCCCGCAGCCCCTCCACGACCCGGGTGGTCACCGGAACGGACACGCCGGAACGCTCGGCGGCCCGCAGCACCGCGCCACCGATGGCCTCCAGCTCGGTCTCGATGCCCGCCGCGGCGTCGCGCTGAAGGGACGAGGTCATCCCGGCGGGCACGCTCGCCATGAACTCGAGGGTCGCGGTGGCGTCCGCGGTCGCGCCGTCGGCCCGGGCCACCGCCGCGACCTCCTCCACCAGCGCCCGCAGGTCCTCGCCGC
>JALYMS010000014.1 GCA_030773535.1 Actinomycetota bacterium
TCTACACGACCCTGGCCAACCAGCTGAACCGCGCGCGCATGGTGCCCGGCCGGCACCGGACGATCACCGGCCTGGAGCACCTCGACAAGGTGGTGCACGTCGACCAGTCGCCGATCGGCCGCACCCCGCGCTCGAACCCCGCCACCTACACCGGGGTCTGGGACCACGTCCGCAAGCTGTTCGCCAGCACCACCGAGGCGAAGATGCGTGGCTACCAGCCCGGCCGGTTCTCGTTCAACGTCAAGGGTGGCCGCTGCGACGCCTGCTCCGGTGACGGCACCCTCAAGATCGAGATGAACTTCCTGCCGGACGTCTACGTCCCGTGCGAGGTGTGCAAGGGCGCCCGGTTCAACCGGGAGACGCTCGAGGTGCACTACAAGGGCAGAACGGTCGCCGAGGTCCTCGACATGCCGATCGAGGAGGCCGCCGACTTCTTCGCCGCCATCCCCGCGATCGCCCGCTACCTGCGCACGCTCACCGAGGTCGGCCTGGGCTACGTCCGGCTCGGCCAGCCGGCGACGACGCTGTCCGGCGGCGAGGCGCAGCGGGTCAAGCTGGCCAGCGAGCTGCAGAAGCGCTCCAACGGCCGCAGCATCTACGTGCTCGACGAGCCGACCACGGGACTCCACTTCGAGGACATCCGCAAGCTGCTGCTGGTGCTCCAGGGCCTGGTCGACAAGGGCAACTCGGTGATCGTCATCGAGCACAACCTCGACGTCATCAAGAGCGCCGACTGGCTCATCGACATGGGTCCCGAGGGCGGGTTCCGCGGCGGCACGGTCGTCGCCGAGGGTCCGCCGGAGTTCCTCGCGACCGTTCCCGAGAGCCACACCGGCCGCTACCTGGCCACGATCCTCGACGAGGACGCGGTGGCCAAGGCGGCCGCGCCCAAGAAGCGGGCCCGCAAGAAGGCCAGCTGAGCCGCCGCCCGCGTCAACCGTGTGCGCTCAGGCCCCTTCGCGGGCCTAGGAAGGGGGCCTCGGCGCACACCGTCCGCTCCCCGGGACAGGCGGGGGTGCGCGCTGACGGGATGTCACCGGGCCCACCTAACCTGGAGCCATGGCGGACCCGTCCACGTACCGCCCCGCGGTCGGCAGCATCCCCGAGTCGCCCGGGGTGTACCGGTTCCGCGACCCGGCCGGCCGGGTCATCTACGTCGGCAAGGCCAAGAGTCTCCGACAGCGGCTGAACAGCTACTTAGCCGACGTCGCCGGGCTGCACCCGCGCACCCGCCAGATGGTGACGACAGCGGCCGGTGTCGACTGGACCGTCGTCGGCACCGAGGTCGAGGCCCTCCAGCTCGAGTACAACTGGATCAAGGAGTTCGACCCGCGGTTCAACGTCCGGTACCGCGACGACAAGAGTTACCCGAGCCTCGCCGTCACGATGAACGAGGACTACCCCCGGCTGCAGGTCATGCGGGGATCGAAGAAGAAGGGCGTCCGCTACTTCGGGCCCTACGCACACGCGTGGGCGATCCGCGAGACGCTCGACACCCTCACCCGCGTCTTCCCGGCGCGCACCTGCTCCAACGGCGTCTTCAAGCGGGCCGGGCAGATCGGCCGGCCCTGCCTGCTCGGCTACATCGGCAAGTGCGCTGCTCCGTGCGTCGGCCGGGTCAGCGCAGAGGAGCACCGCGACATCGTCGAGGACTTCTGCGACTTCATGGCCGGCCGCACCGAGTCGATGATGAAGCGCCTCGAGCGGGAGATGGCGCAGGCCTCGGAGAACCTGGAGTTCGAGAAGGCCGCGCGGCTCCGCGACGACCTGGGCGCCCTGAAGCGGGCGATGGAGAAGCAGGCCGTCGTTCTCAGCGACGGCACGGACGCCGACGTCGTCGCGTTCGCGCAGGACGAGCTCGAGGCCGCCGTCCAGGTCTTCCACGTCCGCGGCGGGCGGGTCCGCGGCCAGCGCGGCTGGATCGTCGACAAGGTCGAGGCCGTCACCACCGGCGAGCTGGTCGAGCAGTTCCTGCTGCAGGTCTACGGCGGCGTCGACGAGCAGACCGGCGTCGGCGAAGCGGGGGAGGCGGTGCCCCGCGAGGTGCTCGTCCCCGAGCTCCCCGAGGACGCCGACGTCTACACCGAACTGCTGGAGGAGCTGCGGGGCGGCAAGGTGTCCCTGCGGGTGCCCCAGCGCGGCGACAAGCGCAGCCTGCTGGAGACGGTCGAGCGCAACGCCAAGGAGGCCTTCGCCCGGCACCGGGTCAAGCGGGCCAGCGACCTCACCGCCCGCTCCCTGGCCCTGGCCGAGCTGCAGGAGGCGCTCGAGCTCCCCGACGCGCCGCTGCGGATCGAGTGCATCGACGTCTCCCACGTCCAGGGCACCAACGTCGTCGCCAGCATGGTCGTGTTCGAGGACGGTCTGGCCAAGAAGTCGGACTACCGCCGGTTCTCCGTCACCCACGGCACCGACGACACCGCCGCCATGGCCGAGGTGGTGCGCCGCCGCTTCGCCCGGCACCTCAAGGAGGAGGCGGACCGGCTCGACGAGCAGGGCATCGCGGCCGAGGCGGGGCGCCCGCGCCGGTTCGCCTATCCGCCGAACCTCCTCGTGGTCGACGGCGGTGCGCCCCAGGTGGCGGCGGCCAGCCGGTCGCTCACCGAGCTGGGGATCGTCGACGTCGCCGTCTGCGGGCTGGCCAAGCGCATGGAAGAGGTGTGGCTGCCGGGCGAGAGCGACCCGGTGATCCTGCCCCGCACCTCCGAGGCCCTGTACCTCCTCCAGCGCGTCCGGGACGAGGCCCACCGCTTCGCCATCACCTATCACCGGCAGAAGCGGTCCACGGGCATGCTGGTCTCCTTGCTGGACGACGTGCCCGGGCTCGGGGAGTCGCGACGGAAGGCGCTGATGAAGCAGTTCGGATCCCTGAAGCGGCTGCGGGCCGCGAGCATCGAGGAACTCGTGACCGTCCCGGGCATCGGCCGGCGGACGGCCGAGGCGGTGCAGGCCGCGATCGCCGAGCCCGCGGAACCGGCGACGGCTGACGCGCAGCCGGAAGGGGAGTCGGTGACGGCGCCCCACGGGCCGGCCGAGCGGGGCACGCCGCGCGCCGGCGCGGGGGACACCGCCGAGGTCGGCCTGGTGGCCTCGTGACGCTCGAGGGTTCGCGCATCGGGGACGGCGCCGGCCCGCAGCGTGACGTCCCGCCCGGCCTCGACCCGGCCACGACCGAGACCCAGCCGCTCGAGGTCGTCGTCGTCACCGGGCTGTCCGGGGCCGGCAAGAACAGCGCCGGCCGCGTCCTCGAGGACCTCGGCTGGTTCGTCGTCGACAACCTGCCACCGGCCCTGCTGCAACCCATGGTGGAGCTGGGGGCCCGGGGCGACCTGCGCCGCTTCGCCGCCGTCGTGGACGTGCGCAGCCGCGCCTTCTCCAGCGACCTGCAGGAGGCGATCCGCGTCCTGTCCGAAGCCGGGCACCGCCCGCGGGTGGTGTACGTGCACGCGCGCGACGAGGTGCTGGTCCGCCGGTACGAGTCCAACCGCCGGGAGCACCCGCTGCAGGGCAACGGCACGCTGACCGACGGCATCTCCGAGGAGCGCACCCTGCTGAGGGGCATCGCCGGCGAGGCGGATCTGTGGGTCGACACCAGCGACCTCAACGTTCACCAGCTCCGCGCCACTCTGGAGAACGCGTTCGCCCGCGAGGGCCGGACGCCGACGCTGACGGCCACGGTGATGAGCTTCGGCTTCAAGTACGGCCTGCCGCTCGACGCGGACCTGGTCGTGGACGCCCGGTTCCTGCCCAATCCGCACTGGGTCCCGGAACTCCGGCCGCGCACCGGCCAGGATCCCGACGTCCGGGACTACGTGCTCGGTCAGCCCGACGCCGACGAGTTCCTCGACCGGTACACCGACGTCCTCCGACTGCTCATCCCCGGCTACCGGCGGGAGGGCAAGAGATATCTCACGCTCGCGGTGGGCTGCACCGGAGGCAAGCACCGCAGCGTGGCGATCGCCGAGGAGTTCGCCCGTCGGCTGTCCGCCGAGGGGCTCACCGCCGCCGCCCGACACCGCGACCTGGGACGCGAGTAGTGGGGCCGAACCATCCCGACGGGCCGCCGCGGGTGGTGGCCCTCGGCGGGGGGCACGGGCTCGCGGTGGCGCTGGCTGCCTGGCGCCGCATCACCCCCGAGCTGACGGCGGTGGTCACCGTGGCGGACGACGGCGGATCCTCCGGCCGGATCCGACGCGAGATGCCCGTCCTGCCGCCCGGCGACCTCCGCATGGCGCTGGCCGCGCTGGCCGGCGACGGCTCACGCGGCCGGGAGCTGGCCGCGTTGCTGCAGCACCGGCTCGGCGGCAGCGGCGTCCTCGCCGGCCACTCGGTGGGCAACCTGATGCTCACCGGCCTGTTCGAGATGCACAGCGGGGATGCCGTCGCCGCCCTCGATGCCCTCGTCGAGCTGCTGGACGGCTGTGGCCGGGTGCTGCCCATGGCCGACGTCCCGCTGGAGCTCGTGGCCTGCATCGAGAGCACCGATCCCGCCCAGCCGGAACCGATCCGTACGGTCCGCGGGCAGGTCGCGGTCGCCACCGCGGCGGGACACGTCCGCGAGATCCTGCTCGCACCGCCCGACCCGCCCGTCCACGACGCCGTCCTGACGGCGATCGCGCAGGCCGACGTCATCTCGCTGGGCCCGGGCTCCTGGTACACGTCCGTCCTCCCGCACCTGCTCGTCCCCAGAGTGCGGGCGGCCCTGGCCGCCTCGCCGGCCCGGATGGTGGCGGTGCTCAACCTGCAGCCGCAACCCGGTGAGACCGACGGCTTCTCGCCGGAGGAGCATCTGACCGTCCTGCAGGCCCATCTGAGCGGAGTGGCGTTGCACACCGTGATCGCCGACGAGAGATCGGTGGTTGACCGCCGTGGTCTGCTGTCTGCAGTGCGCGAGTGCGGAGCCGAACTGATCCTGGCTCCGGTGGCGGAGGCCGCGGGCTCGCCACGGCACGATCCCGTGCGCTTGTCGGCCGTACTGGCGTCCGTCGCCGGGATGCGGTAGAGCGACACAAAGGTGTCCTGCCGGGTATCGGAACCGATATGACCCGGCCGGTACGAGGGGGAGGGGACGCCGCACAATGGCGCCTGACATGGCAACCTGCAGCGGGGGCAGGACCGAGTGCACGACGAGCACCCGTAGGTCGGGGACGGTTTGCCCCGGGGGAACGTGGGGGTGGAGGACGTGGCGATGACGGCCATGGTCAAGGACGAGCTGTCCCGGGTGGAGTGCACCAAGACCTCCGAGCGCAAGGCCGAGGTGACGGCGCTGCTGCGCTTCTCGGGGGGGCTGCACATCGTGGGCGGCCGCGTGGTGATCGAGGCCGAGCTCGACACCGGCTCGGTGGCTCGGCGGCTGCGCCGCGACATCAGCGAGGTCTACGGCTACACCAGCGGCGTGAGCGTGCTCGCCGGCGGCAACATCCGCCGGGGCGTGCGCTACCTCGTGCGGATCGCCAAGCACGGTGAGGGGCTGGCCCGCCAGACCGGCCTGGTCGACCAGCGCGGACGCCCCGTCCGGGGCCTGCCGCCGTCGGTGGTCTCCGGCGGCATCAACGACGCCGAGGCGGCCTGGCGTGGAGCCTTCCTGGCGCACGGCTCCCTCACCGAGCCCGGCCGCTCGTCGTCGCTGGAGGTCACCTGCCCGGGACCCGAGGCGGCCATGGCGCTGGTCGGCGCCGCCCGTCGGCTCGGCATCCCGGCGAAGGCCCGTGAGGTGCGCGGCGCCGACCGGGTCGTGATCCGGGACGGCGACGCGATCAGCGCGCTGCTCACCCGCATGGGCGCGCACGACGCCGTCCTCGCCTGGGAGGAGCGGCGCATGCGCCGGGAGGTGCGGGCCACCGCCAACCGGCTCGCCAACTTCGACGACGCGAACCTGCGTCGCTCGGCCCGCGCCGCCGTCGCGGCCAGTGCCCGGGTGGAGCGGGCGCTGGAGATCCTGGCCGACGACGCCCCCGAGCACCTGCTGGTCGCCGGGCGGCTGCGGCTCGAGTTCGGCCAGGCGTCGCTGGAGGAGCTGGGCCAGCGCGCCGACCCGCCGATGACCAAGGACGCGGTGGCCGGTCGCATACGGCGTCTCCTGGCGATGGCCGACAAGCGCGCGAAGGACCTGGGCATCCCGGACACCGAATCCGTGGTGACCGACGACATGCTCGCCCAGTAGCCGCTCCCGGGTCGACCGCGGACCGATAGGGTCTCCGCGAGCGAGGCCGCGCGCCGACGCGCGGCCCACGACACGCAGCAGCGCAACGGGACATGGGAGGTCTTTCGTGACGGTCCGGGTGGGCATCAACGGCTTCGGCCGCATCGGTCGCAACTTCTGGCGGGCCGTCGCGGCCAGTGGCCAGGACGTCGAGATCGTGGCGGTGAACGACCTCACCGGCCCCGAGGTCCTGGCCCACCTGCTCAAGTACGACAGCGTCCTCGGCAAGCTGAGCGAGGACGTCGCCGCGGACGGCGAGGGCATCAAGATCGGCGGCAACACCATGAAGGTGCTGTCCGAGCGGGACCCGGCGAACCTGCCCTGGGGCGACCTCGGCGTCGACGTGGTGATCGAGTCCACGGGCTTCTTCACGAAGGCCGCCGATGCGCGCAAGCACGTCGACGCCGGCGGTGCGAAGAAGGTCATCATCTCGGCGCCCGCGACCGACGACGACATCACGATCGTCATGGGTGTCAACGACCACCTCTACGACGGCTCGCAGACGATCATCAGCAACGCGTCCTGCACCACGAACTGCCTGGCCCCGCTGGCCAAGGTGCTCCACGACGCATTCGGCATCGAACGCGGCCTGATGACCACGATCCACGCCTACACCGCCGACCAGAACCTGCACGACGGCCCGCACAAGGACCTCCGCCGGGCCCGCGCCGCCGCGCTCAACATGGTGCCCACCTCGACCGGGGCGGCGAAGGCCATCGGCCTGGTGCTGCCCGAGCTCAAGGGCAAGCTCGACGGCTACGCGATCCGCGTCCCGGTCCCCACCGGCTCGGCCACGGACCTCACCGTCCAGCTGCAGCGCGACGCCTCGGCCGACGACATCGACGCCGCCTACCGCGAGGCGGCCGCCGGCCCGCTCGGCAAGTACCTGACCTACACCGACGCGCCGATCGTCTCCTCCGACATCGTCACCGACCCGTCGTCGTG
>JALYMS010000015.1 GCA_030773535.1 Actinomycetota bacterium
CGGCGACCAGGGAGTCGGCGTCCGGGTGAGCGCGGCTGAGTTCGGCCAGACCGGCGTGCAGCTCGGCGGCGTCCACGAGCCGGCGCCGCTCGTCGTTCTGCCGCACCGTGAACGCCGCTCGGCTCGCGGCCTCGAGGACCGGCGCGACGACCTCCCACGCCCGAGCGGCGTCGGTCTCGGTCAACAGCGCGCCGAGCTCGCTGTTGGAGAGGGCGAAGGGGACGTCGGTCTCCCTCAGCAAGGTCTCCAGCAGCCGCGCGACCGCGCGGTGGGCGGCCGTGCGCGCGGCGGCGTCGAGCGACTCGTCGACGAGGGTGATCCGGAGCACCAGCACGGTCAGGGGACGATGGTGCCGGTGGGCCCGCACGACCTCCTCGTCGGCCCGCGCGAGTGCCACGTCGGCGGTGAGGAGCCCCAGTGAGCCGTAGGCCGGGGTTGCTGCGTCGCCCTTGCCCGCCGCTCTCCGCTCCTGGTGGAGGCGCGCCGACACCACGCCGGTCGACCAGCCCAGCAGGATCAGCACGACGACGAGGGCCAGCGAGGGTAGGAAACCCGCCGCCGTCCATTCGCCGGCGAGCTGTTTGGCCAGCACGGTGGCGGCGGCCGCCGTCAGGCCGACGATCAGGCCGCCGAACGCGTCGAAGAACAAGGCGAGGACGGCGGTCGCCGGAACGGCGAGCAGCGCCAGCACCTACTGCTGGCCGGGCTGCACGGCTGCGGCCGCACCGCCCGCAGCGGCGATCAGAAGGCCGAGCGCCACGGCGAGGTGCCGGTCAGTCCAGCCCGATATCAGCTTCTCCATGCTCTTGGTCCCGCTTCCCCCAGCGCCACCGAGCGAGGAACAGGAGGCCGAGGAAGCCGACGCTCCCCACCCCGCCGCGCAGCAGCCACTCATCCCACATGAGCGCGTCCAGTGCCATTGGGCTCAGGAAGTACCGCGCCGGTACGGGGGACGAACGCCTGACTTAAGACCATAAGGTGACACGCGCAGAGTGTCGCAAGGAGAAAGCGGATGACCACGCACCGGTACCACTGCCACTGGCGGACGGTTCTCCGTGCATGGACGCTCATCGCCGGCGCCCTCGCGGGCGCGGTGCTGGCGAGCAGCTGTGGCGCCCCGCCAGGGCCGATGGCCGAGGCCGCGGAGCAGGCCGTGGCGGCCGGCCCGGGCCGGAATTCGGGGGAATACCGCCCGCCGGGCGCGGTCCAGGCACACGAGCTCGGCGGCGCGCTGCTGGCCGTGCTGCAGGGGGACGACGACGTCCCGCTGCCCGACGGCGTGGTGCTGCAGGAGGGCGTGGACGGCAACGGCCGGCCGGTCTCCGTCGTCGCCGAGGATCGGGGCCGGACGGTGCGCGGGTGGGGCGTCTACGCCGCGCGGCAGGGCGCCGGCGCGCCCGCCGGCCTGGTCATCGAGGTGCCGCATCCGCGTGCCGACCGGTCGACCGAGGACCTCGGCACGGTCGTCTTCGCTGCTCTGAGGGCCGACGCCCTGCTGGTCGCCGGAGCGCACCGCCGCGCCGGCAACGGCGCTGGAGACGTGGCTCGTGACCCGGCCAGCGCGTTCTCCGCCGTCGACAGGGCGGTGGTCGGACCCGATTCGGTGGTAGTCCAGCTGCACGGCTTCGATGAGTCCACCCCCTCCGGCTCGCCGGACGTCGTGCTGTCCAGTGGCGAGGCCGACCCCGGACCGGTCGCCCCCCGGCTTGCCGAGGCACTGGAGGACGCCGGCTTCGAGGTCTGCCTCTACGACGGGGACCGGTGCTGGGAGCTGGCCGGCACCCGGAACGTCCAAGGCGCCCATGCCCGCTCCGTGGGCGCGACCTTCCTGCACATCGAACTGAGCCGCGCGCTGCGCCAGGAGGGCGCCGCGCGGACCCGGTTGGTCGACGCCCTGACCCAGGTCCTTGCCCGCTGAGGCCGCCGCGGGATCCGCTCACCAAATGAGGTGAACGCTCCCCGACGCCCTCAATCTCCGCCCCGCAAGCACCGATCCCCTCGCCGACACGGTCGGACGGCAGGTGCGGCGACGCCGCGGAACGGGGTCGGCGCGCATGCCCGGAACGGCAGGACGGTCCGCGGACCGCTGGGTCACCAGGATCAAGGTCGCGGCGCTGGCGCTGGCCCTCATCACGGCGACGGGCGCGTCGCTCGAGAGGGCCGGCGCCCCGGGGGACCGGGAGCTCCCGGCCGTGGATCTGTCCTCCTGGAGCGCGGCGACGTCGTCCTTGCCGGGCGCGACCGGAACCGTGCGGGAGAAGCGGCTCAGCAACCCCGACCGCGTGGTCGTCAGTGACGACGCGGGGGTCGTGGCGACCTTCACCCTGCGATCGCGCACCGTGACGGTGCGCGGCCCGCAGCGGGTGTTCGCGGAGTCGACGACCACGGCCACGGTTTCCACGACCACGTGGGTCAGGCTGCTCGACACCGGGTTCGGAGGGACCGTCGACTACGGCTGGCTCGCCGCGCGGCTGACCGACACCAGCGAGGACGTCCTCGAGCTGGCTCGGCAGTACGTCACCGGCGCGCCCGAGCGTGTCGACGCCTCCGGTCTGCGGATTGCCGGCGACGCGTCCTACGGTCCGCTGCTGGCCGACGGCACCCGCGAGGAGGGATCGGACTTCAACGACTACCTGGGTATGGCGTGGACCTACGGTGCCTCCGTCGACGAGCCCGAGGCGCGCCAGTACGGCGCGATGGACTGTTCCGGTTACGTGCGCAGCGTCTACGGATACCGGCTCGGTGTGCCGATGAGCCTGCAGCCCGACGGTGCGCGTCTGCCCCGCCGGGCGGTGGACATGGCGGCCTCGGGCCCGGGCGTTCTGGTCATCCCGGATCGCGGAACCCGACCGAACACGGCGGACGCCCTGTTGCCCGGGGACCTCGTCTTCTTCGATGCCAGCACGGACGACGGCACGCTGATCGACCACGTCGGCATGTACCTGGGCGTCGACTCCGCAGGCGCTCTGCGGTTCGTCTCGAGTCGCAAGGGAGCCGACGGGCCCACGATGGGCGACGTCCGCGGTCGCTCCACGCTGTCGGGTACCGGCCTGTACGCGACGGCCTTCCGGGCCGCCCGCCGCCTCTGAGCGGACCCGCGGCGCCGAGCCCGCCAGAGGTCAGCGGGCTCGGTGAGCCCCATCAGTCGACGAGGGCCTGGTTCACCAGCGCGCGCAGGTAGTTGCGGATCGGAAGGGTGCTCGAGGGCAGCAACTGCGTGAAGAAGCCGACCGTGACCTCCTCGACCGGGTCGACGTAGAAAGCCGTCGACGCCGCGCCGCCCCAGCTGTAGTCGCCCACGCTGGACACGACGCCGTAGCGGACCGGGTCGATGACCATGGAGAACCCCAATCCGAAGCCGACGCCGCGCAACGGCGTCTCGGCGAACAACGGTCGGCCGAAGCTCTCCAGGTCCTGGTTCCCCGGCAGGTGGTTGCGGGTCATGTGCGCGATCGTCCGCGAGCCGAGCAGACGACCGCCGTCGTAGGACCCGCCCCGCCGGAGCAGCTCGGTGAAGCGCAGGTAGTCACCGGCGGTCGACACCAGCCCCCCACCGCCCGAGAGGAACGCGGACTTGCTGTGCGCGGCGACGCCCATGGCGTCCAGCGGCGCGAAGCCCGTCGCGGCTCCACCGGGCTGCCCCGGGACGGCGGCGTAGAGGCGGGCGAGGGACTCCAGCTCGTCGTCCTCCCGCAGGCCGAAGGAGGTGTTCCGCATGCCCAGTGGGGCGAAGATCCGCTGCTCGAAGAACGCGTCCAGGGGCAGGCCCGAGATCACCTCGACCAGCCGGCCGAGCACGTCGGTGGACACGCCGTAGTTCCACTCGCTGCCCGGCTGGAAGACCAGCGGCACCGACGCCCACTGCCGGCACACGTCGGCGGAGTCCGCGCCGGGCGGGGTGCCCCACTCGTGGCCCCTCGCGCGGTACATCGCGTCGACCGGGTGGGCGTGGTGGAAGCCGTAGGTCAGGCCCGAGGTGTGGGTGAGCAGGTGCCGCACCCGGATCGGCTCCATCTGCGGGGCGGTGACCGGCTTCTGGGCGGAGCCCGCGACGTAGACCCGCGTCTCGGCGAACTCCGGCAGCCACTTGGTGATCGGGTCGCCCAACTCGAAGGCGCCCTCCTCGTAGAGCATCATCGCCGCGACCGAGGTGACCGGCTTGGTCATGGAGTAGATGCGCCACCGGGTGTCGGTCTCGACCGGCAGGCCCTCCTCGACGTTGCGCGACCCGTACCGCCCCACGTGCACCAGCTTGCCGTGCCGGGCGACGGTGACCAGGAAGCCGGGAAGCTGGCCGTCGTCGACCCAGCGGGCCAGGCGGCGGTCGACGCGGCCCAGCCGGGCGGGGTCGAGGCCGACCTCAGCGGGATCGGTGCTGACCTGCAGCTCGGTGCTCACGCGGACCTCCGGAGTCGCCGGGCGCCGTCCGCCGTCGGGCGGCGCCTGTTGCCCGCATCCTGACCCACGAGGTCGTGGGCCGGAGCACACGGGGTCGGCAGCCGCCCGACGGCGCGGCTCCGGCGTCCCGGCCAGATCCGGGGAGGTCAGACCGGAACGCTGCTGGCGGCCTTCTTGAGGTTCGACCCCGCGGTCACCTTCACGGTGTTGGCGGCGGGGATGTCGATCGACTCACCGGTCTGCGGGTTCCGCCCGGTGCGCGCGGAACGCTGGGCCCGCTCGACGGTCAGCAAGCCCGAGACGGCGACCTTCTCGCCGCGGGTGATGGCATCGACGAGCTCGTCCTGCAGGCCCGCGAGGACCGAGTCGACGGTCGAGGCCGGGACGTCGGAGCGCTTGGCGATGGCGGAGACCAGTTCGGCCTTGTTCATGGATTTCCTCTTGGATCGGGAGCATTCGGCGCTCAGCCGCGCCGGACCCCGGCACCGTGCCATGCGGGCCGGAGGGCAAGCCCCCGGGGGTCTGCGGACTCCCCGACGGCCACACGCGTCCCATGCCGCGAGCACGCCGGAGCGCGCCGATCCACCTCGGTGCGCAGGTGGCGCCCCACCCCGAGGGGGAGGGCGACGGGCGGCACGGCGGGAGGATCCGGCTACGGCCGGCATGCGCGTGTCAGCATGGAGCAACGACGCGGCTGGACGAACGGGCGGCTGGGAGCAGAGGGGGAAGCGCGTGGCCACGCTCGACCCACCGTCTGCCCCTGTCGCGGGCGTCCTCGGCGACTCCGACCGGCTGGTCGCGGCCGCCCGCCTGTTGTTCGACCTGCCCGGCAAGGGGGCCTACGACCGGCTGGCCGGACTCGCCGCCCGCCTGGCCGACGCGCCGGCCGCTCTGGTGTGCATCATCACCGACCGCGAGCACCTGATCGGCAGCCACGGACTGCCGGAGGGGTCCGCCGAGCCGCTGCCCTTGGACGGGTCCCCTTGCGCGGTGACCGTGGAAGCCGGCGCCGCCGTGGTCGCGCCGGATGCGACGGCACACGACCGGCTGGCCGGCCTGCCCGCGGTCGTCGACGGGCGGCTCGGCGCATACCTCGGCGTGCCGTTGATCGCGTCGTCGGGTCACGTCGTCGGTGCGCTGAGCGTCTTCGGCTGGACCACCCGCGCCTTCTCCGCCGACGACGTGACCGCCCTCGAGCAACTGGCCGCCTCGGTGGTGGCCGAGCTGGAGCTCTCCGCGGCCAACGCCTCGATCCGCACCTCGCTCAGCCACCTGGACGTGGCACTGGAGGCCAGCTCGGTCGGCATCTGGGACGTCGACCTGAGGGGCGGTCTCATCCATTGGGACGAGCGGTGCGCCGCCGTCTTCGGTCTGGACGGCGCGGTCGAACTGCCGTCGGTCGAGCAGGTGCTGACCGACCACATCCACCCCGACGACCACGAGGTCGTCAACGCGGCCATGGCCGAGGCGATCGAGGCCCGCGGGAAGTACGTCGTCGAGGTCCGGGGGGTGCGCCCCAACGGCGAGGTCCGCTGGTTCGTCGCCCGCGGCCGGGTCATCGTGGACGTCGACGGTGAGCCCGCCCGTCTCTTCGGCACGATCGTCGACGTCACCGAGGCGAGGGTGCAGGCCGAGGAGCGCCTGCTCGCGGTGCGCCGGGCGGCCGCCGTCGCGGAGGTGGCAGCGGATCTGGCCAACGCGACCCGCATGGAGGAGCTGGTGGAGATCACCGTGCGGGCCGCCGAGAGCATCGGCGCGGCGATGGGCGGCCTGGCCGTCCTGGAGCAGGGAGGAAAGGGAGTCCGACTCTTCCTCGACCAGCGGCTTTCCAGGGCCGTCGTCGAGGTCCGGGGCGCCGAGGTCCCGGCACAGGCGGTCGAGCTGCCGCTGGACGACGCCCTGCCGGCGCAGTACGTCGCGCGTACCGGCGAGACGGTGCTGCTCACCACCGCCGAGTCCGCTGCGGAGCGCTTCCCGGACCTCGCCCGCATCACGGACGTCTACGGGATCCGGGCCGTCGCAGCCCTGCCGCTGCGGGTCGAGGGCCAGTTGCTGGGGAGCTTCTCGATCGTGTGGCGCGAGGACCACGCCTTGACGCCGGACGAGCGGGAGGTGCTCGAGGCGCTCACCGCTCAGATCGCGCTGACGCTCTCCCGGCTCCAGGCCGACGCCGAGCGCGCGTCGGCGGTCGCCGCGATGGCCCAGGCAAACCAGCGCCTAGAACTCCTCGCCGAGGCCGGGCGGGTGCTGTCGGACTCGTTGGACATCGCGCGGCAGATCGAGCAGTTGACCGAACTCGTCGTCCCCTCGCTCGGGGACTGGTGCTGGATCGTGGTCACCGACGAGCAGGGCCGCCTCTACGACATGGCCTCGGCCCACCGGGATCGCGGGCTCCGCGGGCAGCTGGAGCGCTACGTCCGCACCATGGTGACGGTCATGACCGAGGACGCCGCGGCTCGCGTGGTCGCCCGTACCGGCCGGCCGCTCGTCCTGCCCGAGATCGACCGCGAGCGGATCGCGCGGGTGCTGCCCGACCCGGGGATCCAGGAGAGCCTCGACCGGCTGGGGATCGCGTCCGGGGTCGTCGTCCCGCTGGTGGCGCGTGGACAGACCATGGGCGCCCTCGGACTGTTCAACGACGAGGAACGCGGCTCCCACACCTCCGCGGAGATCGGCACTGCGGTGGAGATCGGCCGCCGGGCGGGCGTCGCGCTGCACCAGGCCCGGCTCTACGGGCAGCAGCGCGACCTCGCCGACGCGCTGCAGCGGAGCATGCTCACCGCGCCTCCGGAGCCAGACCACTGCGACATCGCCGTCCGCTACGTGCCCGCCGCCGAGGGCGCCGAGATCGGGGGCGACTGGTACGACGCCTTCCTCCAGGACGACGGCGCCACGGTGCTCGCGATCGGGGACGTCGCCGGCCACGACACCCGGGCAGCAGCCGCGATGGGCCAGCTGCGCGGCCTGCTCCGCGGCATCGGCTACTCCAGCGGAGGTACCCCGTCGGAGATCCTCGCCGCGCTGGACCGTGCGGTGAAGGGACTGGCCCTGGACACCATGGCGACCGCCCTCGTGGGTCGCCTCGAGGAGAGCGACGAGGACGTGCGCACGGGGCAGACGTGGTTCCGCTGGTCGAGCGCCGGTCATCCCGCGCCAATCGTGATCGGCGCCGACGGGAGCGTGACGCTGCTCGACGGAGCCCCCGCCGACCTGCTCCTGGGCGTGGCGCCGGAGACGCCGCGGGAGGACCGGGTCGCCTGCCTGACCCGGGGCGCGACGGTGCTGCTCTACACCGACGGGCTGGTGGAGCGCCGCGACCGGGACGTCGACGCCGGGACGGCGGAACTCATGACTGTGCTCCGCGAGTACGCCGATCTCCCGTTGGAGGAGCTCTGCGACCGCGTGCTCGAGCGCATGTTCCTGCCCGACGCCGAGGACGACGTCGCCATCCTCGCCGTGCGGCTGCACCCACAGGACCGGCCGCGCCCGGCGAAGGCCGGCCCGCAGGTGGTGCCGGCCTCCATCAAGCCGTCGCCGCCAGTGCACCCCGAGGCCCCGGCCGGGAGCTGAGTCAGCTCGCGGTCACCGCTTGCGGTCGCGGCGCCGGCCGAGCCGGGTGCGTGTGCGCGCCGGCAGGTCGAGGGCGACCGGCGCCTCCCAGCCGCGCCACACCGACAGCACCCGCAGGATCGCCAGCAGCATGATGACGGCAGGCCGCGACCGGCAGCGGTTCGAGCCCGGCCGGCCCCGCCAGGACCGTCAGCGCCACGGCGCCGATCAGTGCGGCGACGGCGTTGTAGGGGCCGGGCTGGACGATGTCGGCGCGCTGGGCGAGCAGGACGTCGCGGATCAGCCCGCCGCCCAGCCCACCGCTGACCGCGAGCAGCAGGACCCCGGAGACCGCGAACCCCTCCCGCGCCGCGAGCAGGCCGCCGGTGAGCGCGCCGATCACGATGGCGGCGAGGTCGACGGACGGCGGCACCCGCAAGCCGTCGGCCGCCACCAGGGTCTCCACGGGCGTCCATTCTCCATCGCCTGCCCGCGTTGATCATCGTCTGCGCGCTCGACGGCGCGCCAAGCCCGAGCTCCGCGTGCACGGAAACGATGATCAACTGGGACGTAGCCCTCACTGGGCGGGGGCGACCTCCAGGTTGGTGGCGCTGTCCGCGGGTGCGGTGTCGCCTTCTGCCTCGGCGCGCACCTCGGCGTCGCGGGCGGCCATGGCCTCCTGGCGGGTCTCCTCCTCCTCGAGGAACCGGGCGGCCTTCCACGCGGAGGGGATCGCGAACGCGTCCACCAGCGTGCGCATGTGCGGCCGCAGGTCCCGCAGCAGCGAGTTGACGGTGGCCGTGAGCAGCTTGGCGCGCGCCGGGGTCAGCTGGCCGTGCTCGAGGAACCAGGCCTTGTCCGCCTCCAGCGTGCAGAGCGCGTACAGGTCGCACACCCGGTCGAGCAGCTGCCGGGCGTCGGGGTCCTCGATCCGGTCGACGCCGGCCACGAAGGCCTCCAGGACGACGCGGTCGATGTGCGTCTGCGCCGTCCGGAGCACGTGGTCCTGGACGTCGTTGAACATGTCGAACGGCGCCATCCCGTCGGTGGAGGCGTTCCTCCGGAGCCGCCGGATCGCCCCCTCGAGCGTGTGCTTCTCGCGGAACTCGAACATCCGCAGCTGCCAGCCGCGGTCGAGCACCGGCACCTCGTCGCCCCGGCCGGGGACGGCGTCGACGAGCCGCTGGATCAGCGCGCGGGCCGCCGTCCGCTCCAGCACCGTCTCGCGGACCATGTCGGCGATGAACCCGACCCGGCCCCAGCCGTCCAGGGAGCCGAACGCGTCGCGGTAGCCGGTGAGCAGGCCCTTGGCCACCAGCTGGAGCAGCACGGTGTTGTCGCCCTCGAACGTGGTGAACACGTCGGTGTCGGCCTTGAGGTGCGGCAGCCGGTTCTCCTGAAGGTAGCCCGCCCCACCGCAGGCCTCGCGGCACAGCTGGATGGTGCGGGTGGCGTGCCAGGTCTGGGCGACCTTGAGGCCGGCGGCCCGGGACTCGAGTTCGCGCTGGGCCTCCTCGTCCAGCGAATCGGCGCCCTGGACGTCGTGCATCGACTCCACCAGCCGGCCCTGCGCGAAGTGCAGTGCATACGTGGTGGCCAGCGCGGGCAACAGCTTGCGCTGGTGCACCAGGTAGTCGTTGATGACGATCTCGCGGTCCTCGCCCGGAGCGGCGAACTGCCGGCGGACGTCGCCGTACCGGACGGCGATGTCGAGGGCCAGCTTCGTCGCCGACGCCGCGGAGCCGCCGACGCTGACCCGGCCGCGGACCAGCGTGCCGAGCATGGTGAAGAAGCGGCGCGTCTCGTTTCCGATGGAGCTGGTGTAGGCGCCGTCCGCGGCGACCTGCCCGTACCGGTCGAGCAGCATGTTCCGTGGGACCTTGACGTGGTCGAAGGACAGCCGGCCGTTGTCGACGCCGTTGAGCCCCGCCTTCGCGCCGTCGTCCCCGATGGTGACGCCCGGGCAGGGCTTGCCCTGCTCGTCGCGGATCGGCACCAGCCAGGCGTGCACGCCGTGGTTCTTCCCCTGGGTTATCAGCTGGGCGAAGACGACGGCCATCCTCCCGTCCTTCGCCGCGTTGCCGATGTAGTCCTTGCGCGCGGCCTCGTGCGGGGTGTGCAGGTCGAAGGTCCGGGTCGCCGGGTCGTAGGTGCACGTGGTGCGCAGCTGCTGGACGTCGGAGCCGTGGCCGGTCTCGGTCATGGCGAAGCAGCCGGGCAGGTCGAAGCTCATGACTTCGCGCAGGTAGAGGTCGTGCTGCCGCTTGGTGCCGAGCATCTGCAGCGCGCCGCCGAAGAGCCCCCACTGGACGCCGGCCTTCACCATCAGCGAGAGGTCGGCGAAGGCGAGCATCTCGATGGAGGTGACCGAGGCGCCGGAGTCGTCCTTGCCGCCGTACTCCTTCGGGAAACCGAAGACTGCCCGGCCGGAGTCGGCCAGCTTCTTGGCAGCGCGGGTCACCCGGTCGCGGGCCTCGGAGTTGGTCTCGCCGTACACCGGGAGGAAGTCGGGGTCGTTCAGGTTCTCCCGGGCGTCGCGGCGCACGGCGGCCCATCGGCCGTCCAGGACCTTCTGGATCCGGACCGGGTCCACCGAGGCGGGCAGGGTCTGGGTCACGTCTCCTCCGGGGTGCTCGGGGTTGCGGGAATCCTCGGGGATGCGGGGGCGCTCGGGGTTGCCGAGGTCACGACGCCGGCCAGGCCGGACCAGGCGAGATCGGTCAAGGCGGCGGCCAGTTCGGTGCGCAGCATGGGGCGCTCGGCTTGCAGCCACCAGTCGGCGGCCGCCCGCACGAGTCCGACCAGCCCGTGACCCCACGGTCGGGCGACATCGGGATCGCGGCCGGCGGTGGTCAGGACAGCGCCGGCCTGGTCGGCGACGAGGCCGGAGAGGCTGTCGACAGGTGAGGGGCCAAAAGCGCGATTTTGGCCCTCGGGGGTGTCGACGACGAACCGGTAGACGTCGGGGTCGGCCTCGCAAAAGCCGGATAGGTCTCGATGGCCCGGGCGATCACCGATCGCGGGGAGCCCCCGGTCCCCATGGCCGACCCCAGTTCCGACAGCAGGCGCTCGGCCACGCGGGCGCAGACGGCCGCGTGCAGTTCTGTGCGGTCCGCGAAGTGCCGGTAGACGACGGTCTTGCTGGTCCCGGCCTCGGCGGCGATCTCCTCCATGCCGACGCCGGGGCCGTGCCGGCCGACGGCGCGCAGGGTCGCCTGGACGAGTTCTTCCCGCCGGGTGCGGCGGTGTTCGTCCCACCTCGAGTCGCGGCGGTCGCGAGGGTGAGCGACCTTGTCCTGCGACGGAACGCCTACCTCCTCAGGCTTTATGTATCGAACGGTACCGGATACCGTGGGTACCGACAGTCACCGCAACTCGGAGGTCCCCATGGCCACTCGCAAGGCTGCGATCGTCGGCGGGAACCGGATCCCGTTCGCCCGCTCCAACTCGGCGTACGCGCAGGCGTCCAACCAGGACATGCTCACGGCCACCCTCGACGGCCTGGTCGCGCGCTTCGGCCTGCAGGGGGAGCAGGTGGGCGAGGTCGTCGCCGGCGCCGTCCTCAAGCACTCGCGCGACTTCAACCTGACCCGGGAGAGCGTGCTGGGCTCGAAGCTCTCGGCCGCCACCCCGGCCTACGACGTCCAGCAGGCCTGCGGGACCGGCCTGGAGGCGGCGATCCTCGTCGCGAACAAGATCGCCCTCGGCCAGATCGAGTCCGGCATCGCCGGCGGCGTGGACACGACGTCGGACGCACCGCTGGCCGTCAGCGACGACCTGCGTCGCGTGCTGATCAGCCTGAACAGCGCGAAGACGCTGCAGGACCGTCTGAAGGCCATCGGAAAGCTGCGCCCCGGCATGATCGCGCCGGAGATCCCGCGCAACGCCGAGCCGCGCACCGGCCTGTCCATGGGGAACCATGCCGCCGTCACGGCGAAGGAATGGGAGATCGGCCGCGAGGAGCAGGACGAGCTCGCCGTCCGCTCGCACCAGAACATGGCGGCCGCCTACGACCGCGGGTTCTTCGACGACCTGGTGACGCCGTTCCTCGGCCTGTCCCGCGACAACAACCTGCGGCCGGACTCCAGCGTAGAGAAGCTCTCGACGCTGAAGCCGGTGTTCGGCAAGGGCGAGGGCGCCACGATGACCGCGGGCAACTCGACGCCGCTGACCGACGGCGCCTCGACGGTGCTGCTGGCGTCCGACGAGTGGGCGGAGGCCCGCGGCCTGCCCGTGCTGGCCCATCTGGTCGACGCGCAGACGGCGGCGGTGGACTACGTGCACGGCGGCGAGGGACTGCTGATGGCGCCGGTCTACGCGATGCCGGTGATGCTGGCCCGCAACGGCCTGAGCCTGCAGGACTTCGACTTCTACGAGAGCCACGAGGCCTTCGCGTCCACGGTCCTGGCCACCATGAAGGCCTGGGAGGACGCGGCGTTCTGCAAGGAGAAGCTGGGCCTCGACGCGCCGCTGGGCTCGATCGACCGGTCGAAGCTGAACGTGAACGGCTCCTCGTTGGCCGCCGGACACCCCTTCGCGGCGACCGGCGGCCGGATCGTCGGCCAGCTCGCCAAGCAGCTGCACTCGGCGGGCCCCGGCAAGCGTGGGCTCATCTCCATCTGCGCGGCCGGCGGTCAGGGCGTCGTCGCCATCCTCGAGTCCTGACAGCACCCCTCCTCCCGTGCTTTGACGCGGTGGAGCGCCGCGCTCTACCGCGGTGAAGCACGAACTTCGGAAGGAAGAGACCCACGTGAGCGACTGGTACCGCGAGTTCGCGAACTCCGGCTTCGGCACGACCGTCACCAAGCAGCTCGGCCTGCCCCGCCCCGCGGTGCTCCGCCGCCACGAGCCGGGGCAGCCGCTGCTCCCCGGCCCGGCAGTCCTCGGCTCGGCCGGGGAGGGCCGGCTGCGCGACCGGCTGACCGAGATCCTGCGCGACGCTGGGGTGACCGTGCAGTCGCCGGTCACGGCCGACGGCGCTCCGGACGGCGAAAAGCCGGCGGCGGTGCTCCTCGACGCCACGGGTCTCCGGACGCCGGCCGACCTGGCGAGCGCCCACGACTTCCTGGCTCCGGCCATCAAGCGGCTGCACGCCAGCGGTCGGGTGCTGATCCTGGCCGACCCGCCGTCGGAGGCGGACTCCCCGGCGCAGGCCGCTGCGCGGCAGGCGCTGGACGGACTGGTCCGCTCCATCGGCAAGGAGCTGCTGAACGGGTCAACGGCGAACCTCGTCTACGTGCCCGAGGGCGCCGAGGGGTCGCTGGCGAGCCCGGTCCGGTTCTTCCTGTCCGGCCGGTCGGCCTACGTCGACGGCCAGGTTCTGACGCTGTCGCCCGCCGACGTCACTTCCGGCGAGGACGACGAGCGGCCGCTGGCCGGCAAGGTCGCCGTCGTCACCGGTGCGGCACGGGGCATCGGCGCGTCGATCGCGAAGGTGATGGCCAGGGACGGCGCGCACGTCGTCGCCGTCGACATCCCGGCGGCGGGCGAGCAGCTCGCGGCGGTGGCCAACGAGATCGGCGGAACGGCGCTGCAGCTCGACATCACCGCCGGCGACGCGCCCCAGCGGCTGGTCGAGCACGTGCGGCAGCGGCATGGCGGGGTGGACGTCGTCGTCCACAACGCCGGGATCACCCGCGACAAGCTGCTGGTCAACATGGACGCCGCCCGCTGGAACTCGGTGATGGCGGTCAACCTGCAGGCACAGCTGGACAT
>JALYMS010000016.1 GCA_030773535.1 Actinomycetota bacterium
ACCCGAAGGCCACCGGAGTAGTACGAGAGGTAGGCGACGCCCTCGTGGGCCTGGGAGACGGCCACCTCGTGCACCGACAGGTCACCGAAACCGAACGCGAAGTCCGGGTCGTGAGCCTCCGGGATGGCGTACTGGCCGATCTCGGCCATGGTGTCCGCGTCGAACAGGCGCACGTAGCCCCACCCGTCGAAGTACGACGTGAAGGACACGGTCTCTCCGGTGGTGCCGACCGCCATCGGCCCGAGCGCCGAGCCGTCGCCCGCCAGGCAGGCCGCCTCGTCGAACGGCTGCCCGAACAGGGCGAAGCCCTGCTCCCGCGGCGCGACGCCGAAGGCCGGGATGGCGCCCTCGACGCTCATCCCCAGAGTGGCATTGCAGGCGTCGGCGCCTTCCCGGTTGAAGACCAGGACGGTGACGTATCCACCGGCCGCCTCGACCGCAGCCACCTTCTCGGTGAACGAGCAGACGCCGCGCTCGACGACAGCGACCTGGGTGCCGTCGCCCGCAGGGACGGCCTCGTCGCGGAGGCATGCCCGGCCGACGAACACCGACTCACCGGTGATTTCCTGACCGGGCTCCAGCGGCGGGGTCAGGTCGCCCGAGCTGACGTCGAGCTCGTTTCCGGCGTCGCCGTACGTCGCGGTGATCTTGTAGGGGCTGAAGTCCTCGTCCGCGCCTATGACGAACTGGTCGTCGGGCGTGAACTCGGCCTGGTGGGAGTTGCCTTCCGGCACCACGCCCGACAACGGGTCGGGGTCGGTGAAGTCGCTGTCGGCCAGAAGGACCGGCTTGCGGGGATTCGTCACGTCGAGCTGGACATAGCCGGCGTCCCAGTAGGAGGCCAGCATGACGAACCGGCCGCCGATCTCCTTGACCACCATGTCGTGCAGGAAGACCTCGTCCAGTCCCATGTCCGGCTGCAGTGTCTCGGAGAACAGCGCGGCGAGGTCGTACTCGGCGATGAGCTTCGGCTTGTCCGGCTTGGTGATGTCGACGATGTCGACGTCCTCGGCCTCCTGGTTGTCGACCATCACGGCGTAGGCCTGGTCACCGGCGTCCCACGCAAAGACGCTGTGGGTCTGGTGGGCCGACGTCTGGGGGTTCCGCGGGTCGTCGAAGTCTCCAAAGCCCTCCGCGAGCGGCACGGGGTTCAGCGGGTCGGTGACGTCGTACAGGTTGATCCCCCCGAAGCCGCCCTCGGCGCAGATCTCGTTGTTGGTCAGCAGGACGTTGCCGGTGAACTGCGGAGTGTCGATCGAGACGACGTGCGCGCCCTCGCCGGGGTAGCTGCCCACGGGCGCTTCGATGAAGCGCACCTCGACGGGCTTGCTCACGTCGGAGATGTCGACGACGTGCACCCCGGTGTTCTCGCAGACCTCGCCGCCCCAGGCGGCCAGATAGGCGTAGTCGCCGAACACCGCGACGTCGGCGATGCCGCCCGGCTCCACGTTGCTCAGCTGGAGCTTGCTGACCAGCTCGACACTGTCGCTGTCCACGGGTGGGAGGTGACCCTCCTTCCCGCCGTGCTGGGCGTCGTGCCCGTGCGTGGCCTGGGCATTGTCGATCGCGCCGTCATCGCTGTGTGCGAAGGCCGGTGCGGCCGTCGCCAGCAGGCCGACGGCAGCCATTGCCGTCACCTTGCCGATCCGTGTGAGCACGTGAGCCCCCAGAGAAGCAGGCGCCAGCCGATGGCCGGCTCATTCGTGCCGCCGCCCGTTCGGGTGACGAGTGGGATAACTCAAACGCCGGTCAGCGGTCGCCGTCAAGGGTTCCGGAACGGCTCAGTCGAAGCTCCCTGCGCCGCCCTGCCGGTAGGGGGAGTGCCGCTCCACACGTGCCCGCTCGGCACGCTCGGCGCGCAGGCGCGCGGCGGTTCCCGGCGGGAATCCGGCCTTGGTCACGCGGTGCTCGGTGGTCTCGGTCATGAACGCGGTCGAGAACAGCAGCCCCAGCAGCAGCCCGCCGGCGGCGGCCGCGATCCGGTAGTCCAGGGCTACGGGCACGGCCAGCAGGCACAACGCCACGACGGGCAGCATCTGGACGACGGCGCGGGCGAGGTGCCGGAGGATCCAGGTGCGACCGGTCGTGTCGGCGAGGACCCACGGCGACAGGTGCGGGGGAAGCCCTCCGCCGAGGGCATACCACAGCCACTGCAGTGGGTTCGGCCGCCGTCCGCGCACACCTCGACGGTAGGCCGACCACCGTTGCCCTGGCGCATGCAGCGGGTGCAGACTCCCCGCACCGTTCCGCGAGGAGGTTCCCGTGCAGATCAGCCAGCTGCTGCGCCACAAGGGCCGCGACGTAGCGACCATCGCCGCATCTGAGAGCGTGCGCACCGCGCTCGGCCTCCTGGCGGAGAAGGGCATCGGTGCGCTCGTGGTGTCCTCCGATGGGCAGCACATCGAGGGCATCGTCTCCGAGCGCGACGTCGCGCGCGGTCTGCACGACCACGGCGCAGGGCTGCTGGCCGAGCCGGTGTCCAGCGTGATGACGGCGCAGGTGCACACATGTCCACCGGAGGCGAGCGTGCACGACCTGGCGCAGACCATGACCGACCACCGCGTCCGGCACGTCCCCG
Source organism: Actinomycetota bacterium (assembly GCA_030773535.1). Taxonomy (GTDB): domain Bacteria; phylum Actinomycetota; class Actinomycetes; order Mycobacteriales; family Geodermatophilaceae; genus Blastococcus_B. Next base: position 2,579 of record JALYMS010000016.1, read on the forward strand.
TGGTCGACGAGGACGGCGCGCTGGTGGGCATCGTGTCGATCGGCGACGTCGTCAAGGCCCGGCTCGACGAGCTCGAGGCCGAGCAGAAGCACATGGTGGAGTACATCCAGAACGTCTGAGGCCGCTCGGGCGCCGGTGCGCCTGGCGAAGAGATCGTGAGCCAGCCTCAGTATCGGGCCGTACCGGTCGGCGTACGGTGCGGCCGTGGACGAGCGTCGCCTGGGAGTGCTGACCGGGCTGGGCGCCTACGCGCTGTGGGGCTTGTTCCCGCTCTACTTCCCGCTGCTGGAGCCCGCGTCGGGCCTCGAGATTGTGGCGCACCGGGTCCTGTGGTCGCTGGTGTTCGTCGGCCTCCTGCTCTTCGGTCTCCGCCGCTGGGCCCACGTGCGGGCCGCTGTCGCCGACCGTCGAACACTGCTCGTCCTGGCCGGCGCGGCGGTGCTCATCGCGGTGAACTGGCTGGTGTTCGTCTACGGCGTCAACTCCGGCCACGTCGTCGAGACGTCCCTCGGCTACTTCATCAACCCGCTCGTCAGCGTCCTGCTGGGCGTCGTGGGGTTCTCGGAGCGGCTGCGGCCGCTCCAGTGGACTGCGGTGGGCGTTGCCGCGGTTGCCGTGGCGGTGCTTACCGTCGACTACGGCCGCCCGCCCTGGATCGCGTTGAGCCTTGCGCTGACCTTCGGCCTCTACGGGCTGATGAAGAAGCTGGTGAGGGTCGAGGCCGCACCCGGGCTGTTCGTGGAGACCGCCCTCGTCGCCCTCCCGGCGGCCGTCGTGCTGGGCCTCCTCCACGGGGCCGGTTCGGGCACATTCGCGCAGGACGGGCCCTCGCACGCGCTGCTGCTGACCAGCTCCGGAGCAGCGACGGCGATCCCGCTGCTGCTGTTCGCCGCGGCCGCCCGGCGCATCCCGCTGTCGGTGGTGGGGTTACTGCAATACCTGACACCGCTCACGCAGCTGTCGATCGGCGTCTTCGTGTACAGCGAGCCGATGCCGCCTGAGCGGCTGGCAGGTTTCGCCATAGTGTGGCTGGCGTTGACCGTGTTCACAGTCGACATGTTGCGACACGCCCGAGCAAATAGTCGACGTGTCGACGTGGCGACAGCTCCAGCCGGGCTCTGACGGTTCCCCGGGGGCGCAGCCGGGTCGGCCCGCCCGAACACGGTCCGAAACTGTCGTACCCCTTCCCTACGGTCGCTTTCGAGCCCACCGGATCCCTCGGTCGGCCGGCTTCGAGCAGGGATGGACGAGCGATGATCGACGACCTGGCCCGTGTGGCCCCCTCGCCCCGTGGCGACGGGACCGCGGAGGTGTCCGCGCAGGTCACTCCACATGAACTGTCACGCCGCGAGCACGAGATGCTCGCGTTCGAGAGGCACTGGTGGCGGCATCCCGGGGCCAAGGAGACGGCCATCCGCGACCGTTTCGGCATGCCACCGACTCGGTACTACCAGGCGCTCAATGCACTGGTCGACCAGCCGGCCGCCCTCGCCGCGGACCCGCTGCTGGTGCGGCGGCTCCGGCGCCTCCGAAGCGCCCGGCAGCGCACTCGCTCGTCGCGGGGTCCTGTGCAATGAGACTTACAGCCGTTAGATTCGCTCACCGTGGGCAGGCACGCCAAAGCAGGCAGTGACGGACGAGACCAGGGGAGTGCCCTGATGAACTCAGGCCGCCGCCGTACCGATGTCCCGGATGCGCTCCTCCATGGAGCCGCGGCGGACTTCACCGACGTTCCGACCCAAGCCGGTCGCGATCGCTCCGAGCGGCGGCGCGACGGTCTGCTGACTCCCGGGCCCAACCCGGCGCGCCGCCCGATGGCGCGGTCGGCCGCTGGTGAGCCGGCCGCTGGCATGCCGGCCGGTGAGGCGCTGCCTCGCGAGGACGCCAGGCAGCTCTCCAGGTCGCGACTGCCGCTCCCGCCCGTCCCCGCCGCCTCGCGCGGCGCCGGACCCGCCGCTCCGGCTGCGGGGCCGGCCGGTTCGAAGGCGACCGCCGCTCCCTTCGGCGCCGATCCGCGCCCCGGCATCCCGGGCGGGAGCGCCGTCGCGTCCGCCCCGCCAGCCGAGCGTCGGTCTGCCGGCAGCGGGCCGCGGGTAGGCCGCATGGGTTCTTCCGGGCCACTCGCCCGCGTGCCGCACCCGGCCCCGCCGGACGACGACTCCTACGGCGCCTCCATGCCCGCCGACGGAACGATGAGCGGCGACTCCATCCGTCGGAGCGCTGACGGGACCGTCGCATCCAAGCGGTCGGCGGGCGACCTGTTGATCCGCCCGGCGCGCATGACCACTGCGATCCCGGAGCGCTCCATCACCGTGGACCACAGCCGGTCCGCCGCAGCCGTCGACGACGACGACCAGACTCCTGAGGGAGTGCACGACCAGACTCCTGAGGGAGTGCCTGGTCCCCGGACCGGCCGGGCAGCGATGCGGGCCGAGCGGCAGGCGGCCGACATGGCGCGCCGGAAGGCGGTCAAGCGCAGCGGCGGACCCGCGTCCGCCCTGCCCGACGACGAGGACGATGTCCGCAGGCCTCGAGGCATCGTGAAGGGCCTTGCGGCCATGGCCGTCGTCGGACTCAGCGTGCTCGGCGTCTACACCTGGGCCGCGCCCGTGCCGCAGGATGCCGCAGCGCAGAGCTCCTCGATATCCCGCACCGCTCCGAGCGCTGCATCGCCCAGCCAGCTGCCCCCGCTCCCGACCGAGCCGGTGGCCGTCGAGCCCACGGTCGCAGCCCCGGTCCGCGTCCCGGTGACCGTGCTGAACGCCACCGACATCGACGGCCTCGCCGGCAAGATCTCCACCACGGTCGTCGGTGCCGGCTGGGAATCCCCCGGGGTCGGCGCCTACGAGGGGAACGACGTCGCCGTCTCGACGGTCTTCTTCACCGAGGGTGACGAGAACCAGCGTCAGGCGGCCCTCCAGCTCATCGAGCAGTTCCCCCAGCTCTCGGGGCCCGCCCCCCGGTTCTTCGAGCTGCCCGCTGACGTGACGGTGCCGGGTCTGGTCATCGTCGCAGCCGGCGAATGGGTGCCCTGACGACCTGAGCCACGCCGACGGCCGGGGGGCGGAACATGTACCGCCCCCCGGCCGTTGGCCGCTCCGTGCGTCCCGCTCCCGGGCCCGTGCGTTCCCGCCCGCGCCCCGGCGCCCGCGCGATGCTCGTCGCCCTGTTCCCTCTGCTCCTGTCCAGCGGCCTGCTCGCGACCGCTCCCCCCGCGGCCGCGGCCGAGGATGTCGCCACGGAGGAGTCGCTGGTCCCTTCCGCTGCCGGCAGGGACGCCGTCGAGCTCGACACCACGCTCTATCTGCCCGCGTCGGCCGACCAGACCCCCGCACCGGCGGTCGTCCTGGCCCACGGGTTCGGGGGGAGCAAGCAGTCCGTCGACACCGAGGCGCAGGACCTCGCCGGCCGCGGCTACGTCGTGCTCACCTACTCCGCCCGTGGCTTCGGCCGCAGCACCGGCCAGATCGGGCTCAACGACCCGCGCTACGAGGTCGCCGACCTCTCCACGCTGCTCGATCTGCTTGCCGAGCGCGACGAGGTGCAGCAGGACGACGACGGGGACCCCCGGGTCGGCATCGCCGGAGGCTCCTACGGCGGGGCGCTGGCCCTGCTGGCGGCCGGATATGACGACCGCGTGGACGCGATCGTCCCCCAGATCACCTGGAACTCGTTGACCGCGGCGCTCTTCCCGTCCCAGACCGGTCCGGTCGAGGCGGCGACGATCGCGGCCACGCCGCAGGACGCCGACGCCGGGGTCTACAAGCGACTGTGGGCTGGTCTGTTCTTCGGGGTCGGCTCGGTACCGACCGGGGGGCTGCTCGGCGCCCTCGGTGGTGGTGGCGACGACGATGAGGAGACCGGTGGCGATGACGCCGCCGACGCGTCCGGCGGCGGGCGCCCCGAGGCCCGGTTGGACCCCTCCTCGTTCGACCCAGCGGTCGTCGAGCAGTCACTGCTCTGCGGCCGGTTCCGGGCAGACATCTGCGCCGCGTATCAGACCGCCGCGGCCACCGGTGCCCTCACGCCGGAGATCTCCGCCGTCCTCGACCGCAGCAGCCCGGCGACGGTGCTGGACCGGATCGAGGCGCCGACCCTGCTGGTCCAAGGCACCCAGGATTCGCTGTTCGGTCTCGGCCAGGCCGACGCCAATGCCCAGGGCATCGCCGCGAACGGAACCCCGCTGAAGGTGGTCTGGTTCGCCGGCGGGCACGACTCACCCGCCTCGGATCGCGTCGCCGAGGACCTTCGCGAGCAGATCGCCGGCTGGTTCGACTTCCACCTGCGTGGCGAGGGCGACGACCCGGGCACCGGCTTCGAGTTCCCCGCGCCGACCGGCCTCGGCGGGAACGGCGTCGGACGGGTGCAGGGCGGCGGCCAGACCGTGCTGACCGAGCGCTATCCCGGTCTGGACGACGGGGCGGACGCCTCGCGCACTGGCTTCGCGCTCTCGGGTCCGGCGCAACCCATCGTCACCCCGGCCGGCGGCACACCGGCGGCGATCACCAGCGTGCCGGGGCTCGGTGCCCTCGGCGCGGTGCTGGGCGGGGCGGCGGTCGAAATCCCCGGGCAGTTCGCCGCCTTCGACAGCGCAGCCCTCGATGCGCCTCTCGAGGTGGTGGGCGCACCCACCGTCGAGCTGGCCGTCTCCTCGCCAACCGGAACCGCCACGCTCTTCGCGAAGCTCTACGACGTCGCTCCGGACGGGTCCATGACCCTTCCCTCGAGCCTCGTCGCGCCGCTCGCGCTCACCGGCCTGCCGGCCGGCGACCCGACCGAGGTGGCCGTGACGCTGCCCAGCATCGTGCACCGGTTCGAGAGCGGCCACCGGATGCGCCTCGTCGTCTCCTCGACCGACCAGGCCTTCGCCCTGCCCGCCGAGCCGGTCGTGTACTCGGTCGGGCTCGCCGCCGGGACCGGTGCCGGTGAGATCGCCGTGCCGGAGGTGGGCGAGCGCACCCTGTCGGACGTCGGCGCCTCCCGCTGGTGGGTGCTCCTCGGGGTGCTCGTCGGACTGGCGCTGCTCGGCTGGCTGGCCGCCTTCCTGTGGGGTCGCCGTCGCCTGCGCCGGCTCTCCGCCGTCGAGCCCGACGGCGAGGACGTGCCGTTGCGCTTCGAGGGTGTGAGCAAGGCCTACAAGGACGGGTTCGTCGCCGTCCGCGACCTGTCCTTCGAGGTCCGTCGCGGCCAGGTGCTCGGGCTGCTGGGCCCGAACGGCGCCGGCAAGACGACGTCCCTGCGCATGCTGATGGGCCTGATCCAGCCCTCCGAGGGGCGGATCAGCATCTTCGGGCACGCCGCCGGCCCCGGTGCGCCAGTCCTGTCCCGCCTCGGCTCGTTCGTCGAGGGCACCGGCCTGCAGCCGCATCTCTCCGGTCGCGACAACCTGACGCTGTACTGGGCGGCGACCGGCCGGGCGGCCGAGGACGCCCACATGGACGAGGCGATCGCGGTCGCGGGCCTGGGGACCGCCATCGACAAGCGCGTGCGTAGCTACAGCCAGGGCATGCGGCAGCGGGTGGCGATCGCTCAGGCGATGCTCGGTCTGCCGGACCTCCTGGTGCTCGACGAGCCGACCAACGGGCTCGACCCGCCGCAGATCCACGCGATGCGCGAGGTACTCCGCTCCTACGCCGCCACCGGGCGCACGGTGATCGTCTCCAGCCATCTGCTCAGCGAGATCGAGCAGACCTGCAGCCACGTTGTCGTCATGGCCAAGGGGCAGAAGATCGCTCAGGGCACCGTGGAGGAGATCGTCGGCACCGGGGGAGCCGTGCTCGTCGGGCTGACCGACGACGCCGACACCGAGCGGGCGATCGCCGTCCTCGAGGGGCTGCCGGGGGTCTCGGCGGAGCGCACGGACGAAGGGCTGGTCGCCGATCTGGACGGCACGAGCCGGGCGCGGGCGCTACACGCGCTGATCGAGGCCGGCATCGAGGTCGACCAGTTCACCCCGCGCCGCCGACTGGAGGACGCGTTCCTTTCCCTGGTGGAGCAGACATGACCGCGACCGAGTCCCGGGCCGAAGGCACGACAGCGTCCCCTCGCGTGCAGCCGACGGGCGCCGTGGCCGGCTACCGGCCGGAGCGGACCCTGCGGCTGTCGGTGGAGCTGCGCCGGCAGTTCAAGCGGCGCCGCACCATCGGCATCTACGCGCTGATGGTCGCCCTGCCGCTGATCCTCATCGGCGCGCTGCAGCTCGGCGGCAGCGAGAAGGCGGCGGAGAACGACCGGATCAACCTGGTGGACGTCGCGACGTCCAGCGGCCTGAACTTCACGCTGTTCGTGTTGTTCGCGACCACCGGTTTCTTCCTCGTCGTCGTCTACGCGCTGTGCTTCGGCGACAGCGTTGCCAGCGAGGCACAGTGGGGCTCGCTGCGCTACACGCTGGCGACGCCGGTCCCGCGCAGTCGGCTGCTCCGCCAGAAGTTCTATGCCGCACTCGTGCAGTCGGTGGGCGCGCTGCTCACCCTCGCGACCGTCGCGGTCGTCGCAGGGGGGATCGCGTTCGGCTTCGACGACATCCGGACGCCGGTCGGCGTCACCCTCGACCAGGGCGAGGGAATGGTGCGGCTGGCCGGGATGCTCGGCTACCTCGCCATCCACCTGCTGGTCGTCGGCTCGCTGGCCTTCTGGTTCTCCACGATCACCGACGCGCCGCTGGCCGCCGTCGGCGGCGCGGTGTTCACGATGTTCGTGTTCGCGATCCTCGACCAGGTCGAGCAGCTCGGCGCCATCCGCGACTGGTTCCCGACGGCGGAGGAGTACGCCTGGACCCATCTGCTGGAGACCCCGATCGACTCCGACGAGATGTTCCGCGGCGTGATCCAGGCGCTGGTGTACACGGTGATCTTCACCGCGCTCGCCTTCCGCCACTTCGCCCGCCGCGACGTCACCAGCTAGTACCTGCACTGTCGCGCCGAGGGTCCTGGAGGTGGTGGCTGGACGGGCCCAACGCAACCAGGGGAGGCTCCTGGCCGGGGTGCGGTCCGGAGGGCGCCCGTCCCCGAGATCTGTCTCTGAGTGGGCCGCTTTGGGACAGAGGGCGGCTTCAGAGACAGCCATCAACCAGGCTCGACCTCGTGACCGCCGAAGTAGACGGTGATGTCGCCTCTTCCTCGCTCGACCAGTTGCCGCTTCACCGCCTGCGCAAGGCGCCCACCTTCCGCCCAGTGGGCCGCTTCTCCAGCTTCGTCCACAGGAACGTCGTCGTAGATGTAGGCCCGCGACAACGGGCCCCAAGCGTCGCTCCACCGTTCCAGCTCATCCGCAAGCTGTGAGGACAGGCCCAGTCGCAA
>JALYMS010000017.1 GCA_030773535.1 Actinomycetota bacterium
ACCGACGTTCTCGGACGTGGCGGCATGGGCACCGTCTGGCTGGCCACCGACCGCGTCCTCCAGCGCAAGGTCGCGGTCAAGGAGATCACCTTCTCGGTCGAGCTCAGCGACGAGGAGCGCAGCATCCTGCGTGAACGCACCATGCGCGAGGCCCGCGCCGCCGCCCGGCTGGACCACCCCTGCGTGACGAGGGTCTACGACGTCGTCGAAGAAGGCGGCAAGCCCTGGCTGGTGATGGAGCACGTCTCCTCGCGCAGCCTGCAGGAGGTCCTGGAGAACGAGGGCCCGCTGTCCCCCTCGGCGGTGGCCACCATCGGCCTGGACCTGCTGGCTGCGCTCGACGCAGCCCACGACGCCGGGATCGTCCACCGCGACGTCAAGCCCAGCAACGTGCTCGTCGACCGGGCCGGCCATGCCTGCCTGACCGATTTCGGCATCGCCACGACCACCGGCGACTCCAGCCTGACCACGCAGGGCGCCCTCATCGGCTCGCCGTCCTACATGGCGCCGGAGCGGGCGAACGGCGAGGAGCCGCGTCCGCCGGTGGACCTCTGGTCCCTCGGCGCCACGCTGTACGCCGCCGTCGAAGGCCGTCCCCCGTTCGACAAGGGCGAGCCGATGGCTACGTTGCTGTCGGTCGTGTCCGAGCAGCCGGCGCCGATGCTGCGCGCCGGACCGCTGGAGCCAGTGCTCCGGGGCCTGCTCACCAAGGACCCGGCCGAGCGCATCACGGCCTCGCAGGCCTCACGGCAGCTCAGTGGCGTGCTCTCCTCTCCTGCCCGCCCAGCGGCTTCGCGGCCCAGCACGTCGCCCAGCCCGCCGTCCGCTGGGCCCACCGGCACGCCGCCCGCCTCCGCGCCTCCCCGAGGGCCGAAGCCGGTACCGGGTGGCTCCGCTGCCCGGATCGACGCCGAGGACCTCAAGGCGCTCGCCTCGGCCTCCCGCGCCGTCCTCGGCTACGTGGCCCGCGACGTGGGCGGGCACCTCGCCGACCTCCGGCGCGAGAAGAAGGTCGATCGACGGAGGGATCGGCGGGCCGCTGCGGAGCGCGCCGTCGGCCCGCCGCAGCGCACCGCCGCCCCCGCGGCTCGGCGCCGGAGGTTCAAGCGTCGCTGGGTCGTGGTCCCGGTGCTGACGACGGTGCTGATCATCGCGCTCGTGATCATCGGGGCGCTGGTGGGGCTGGCGGCCTTCTTCGGGATCATCTAGCTCATCGTCCGGCGGCCAGCCGCCGCGCGTCGATCCGCTCCCCGGCCACGTAGTACAGCGTCGTCCCCTCGGGGACCGGCCGGTTCCAGGGCGGGCTGACCACCAGCCCCCTCGCGTCGCGGACGGCGAGCACGGTCGCGCCGTGGGTGCGCCCGAACCAGGTCTGGCAGTCGCCGAAGGTGGGATGCGGGAACCCGGCCGGCACCCGCATCGAATAGGTGTTGCCGTGTCCGCCGCTGGTCATCAGGTCGTTGTAGATCTGCGTGATGCCCGGGTCGTTGGCCTCCTCGCTCAGGAGGAAGGGCATGTGCCACTGCACGACCTGGACGCCGGGGTTCACGTACCGCAGGTTCTCCCGGCGGCCGAGGTCGCGCACCGCCGCGACGAGATGGATGTCGGGATTGGCGTGGTCGATCGCGACGGCGATCGCCAGCGTCTCGTTGTCGTCCCGCCCGTCGATGACCGCTGTGTGTGCCCGCTCGACGCAGGCGCGGGTCATGACATCCTCCTGGGTGAGGTCACCACGGACGAAGTGGACGGCCGCCTGGTCGGGCATCGGGTTCTCGGCGACGTCGTCCCAGGCGCACAGCGCCACCTGGAACCGGCCGTCGGCGGTCAGCTCGGCGACGATCCGCTCCGTGCGGCCCGGCCAGTAGCCGAGCAGCACCACGTGATCGGAGAGATCCAGGGCGACCATCCCTCTCAGACGTTTGCCCCGAACCGACTGCAGGGCGTTGGCCAACTGGGTGAACAGCAGGGTGAGCGTGACGATGCCGCCGACGATCACGTACAGACCGACGACCCGTCCGGCCGTCGAGGTCGGGAAGACGTCGCCGTACCCGACCGTCGCCGACGTGACGACGAAGTACCACCAGTACGTGCCGGGCAGGGCGATGTCGCTGTCCGCCGGCTCGGCAAGCGACATCGCCGCCCAGCTGGTGAGGAACACGAAGGCCGCGACGGCCAGGGGCAGCCGCCAGCCGCGCAGGCGCACGCGCAGGAACCGCGACAGGCGGTGAACCAGGAGCGGCACCACGGACTCCCATGACGGCTGGAGGGACAGCGCAAGCTACCGCTCCCTCGCCGGGACGTTGCGGGGTCACCCCGCGCCCCAGGTCAGCCGGCCGGCGCCCGTTCGCGGTGCCCCGCGGCGTCGTGCCGGTCCCGGCGCCGGTGCAGGCGCTCCCGATGCGCCTCCGGCGAGTGCACGACGGTCACCGGGCAGGAGGCGTGCAACGCGCACTGCATGCTGACCGAACCGAGCAGCATGCTGGCGAAACCGCCGTGCCCGCGGCTGCCGACCACCAGCACGTCCGCGCCGTGCGATGCACCGATCAGGACGTCGGCGGCGATGCCCATCACCGCGCGGACCCGGACTTCCGGCGGCGGCTGCGGGCCGTCGGGCAGGACGCGGTCCACGAAGGCCTGCCCGTGGTGCAGTGCCGCCGCGCGGGCCTTCTCCGGCTGGTACGTGCTCACCGCGTAGAAATCCATCCAGTAGTCCGGCGGCCGGTACACCACGAGCGCCTCCACCGGCACGCCGCGCCGCGCCGCGTCCTGCAGCGCGAAGAGCAGCGCCGCCCGCGCCCCGGTCGAGTAGTCGATGCCGACGACCACGCGGGGGTCCCGCGGTTCCTCCGCCTGCGCGACAGCGGCGCTCCGCTCGCCCGTCTCCGTCATGGCGCCACCTCCTCCGATCCCAGCACCAGCAGGTCGGCTCCGGTCCGCGCGGCGACGTCGGCGACGGTCACCGGGGAGGTGACCACCCCGACGCGGGTGCGCCCGGTCACGCCGGTCTCCTCGGCGGCCCGCGCCACCATGGCGTGCAGGGCCTCCTCCATCTCGGCGCAGCCCTCGTCGGGCCGGCTGGGGTCGCCGGGCCACACGGTCACGGCGAGCAGGTCGGCGTCCCGCCGCTCCGCCTCCCGCATCGCCCACAGCAGCGCCTGGTAGCAGCAGGCCGAGGGCCGGACGTCGACGAGCACCAGCGGCCGGTCGGCGGAGTCGACCGGCGCGCCGCTCCCGCGGGTGGTCATGAGCGAAGCGTCCTCCGACCGCTCCCCCGCGACAAGGGCCTCGGTCAGCCGAGGCGACCGGGCACGAGGTCGGCGCAGCAGTCTGCCCCCGCGCGTCGTAGCCTCCGGCCCGTGACCAACCACAGCACCGACTTCTACGACGTCGAAGAGCTTCTCGAGCCGGCGGAGATCGAGATCCGGAACCGGGTGCGCGACTTCTGCGCACGCGAAGTCACCCCGCGGATCAACGACTACTGGGAGCGCGCGGAGTTCCCCTTCGACCTGGTGCCCCGGCTCGCAGAGATCGGCATAGCCGGAGGCACCATCCAGGGGTACGGCTGCCCTGGAATGAGCAACGTCGCGGCGGGGCTGGTCGCCGCCGAGCTGGCCCGCGCCGACGGCAGCGTCGGGACCTTCAACGGGGTGCACAGCTTCCTGGCCATGCAGTCGATCGCCATGCTCGGCTCGGAGGAGCAGCGGCAGCGCTGGCTGCCCGAGATGGCGCGGGTGGAGAAGATCGGCGCGTTCGGGCTCACCGAACCCGCCCACGGGTCGGACGCCGTCGGGCTGGAGACCTCCGCCCGCCGCGCCGGCGACGGCTACGTCCTCAACGGGAACAAGAAATGGATCGGCAACGGCTCGATCGCCGACTACGTGATCATCTGGGCCCGCGGTGAGGACGGCGCCGTCGGCGGGTACGTCGTCGAGAAGGGGACTCCCGGGTACCAGGCCACGGTCATGACCGGCAAGACGGCCCTGCGCGCGGTCTGGCAGGCCGAGATCACGCTCACCGACGTCCCGGTTCCGGCCGAGAACCGGCTCGCCAACTGCTTCTCCTTCAAGGACGTGGCGACCGTGCTCGACCGGACGCGCTACACCGTCGCGTGGCGCGCCCTGGGCCTGGCGACGGCGTCCTACGAGCTGGCCCTCGCCCACGCCCTGCGCCGGGAGCAGTTCGGTCAGCCGATCGCCGGTTTCCAGCTCGTTCAGGACAAGCTGGCCCGGATGCTCGCCGAGATCACGGCCATGCAGCTGATGTGCTGGCGGCTGTCGAAGCTCGCTGACGCCGGCCGGATGACCGCGGCCATGGCGTCCCTGGCGAAGATGAACCACGCGGCGAAGGCCCGCGCGATCGTGGCCGACGCCCGCGACATCCTCGGCGGCGACGGCATCCTGCTCGACAACCACGTGGCCCGGCACCACGCGGACATGGAGGCGATCTTCACGTTCGAGGGCACCGACTCGGTGCAGGCCCTGATCGTGGGCCGCGAGATCACCGGGCTGTCGGCGATCAGCGGCCGCAAGCCGTCCCGCGCCTAGGGGGCCAAAAGCATGCTATTGGCCCCTTCGTCAGCGAGCGCTGGTGAGGGTCCGGCCGACCGCGGTCATCCGCGCGCACTCCGGGCAGGCCGTGCGTCCTACGCCGAGCCGCTCCCACTGCTGCGAACCCCAGATCTGCACGATCGCCCCGCAGACGGCGAGCTCGACCTCGCCGTCCAGCTCGCCGGGCGGACGGTGCGCCTCGACGGCGTGCCAGGGTCGACTGTGCTCTGCCGGGCGCCCGTTCGACCACCGGTCGGGGCGGGCGAACCCCACCGCATAGGTCGTCTCCATGTCAGTTCTGTGCCCCGCGTCACATCCGGTCAATCTCCGGACGGTCGCTTCCGTGGCCGGGTGTGTCAGGCTCAACCGCGGGGAAGGAGGCCCCGGCACCGGTACGCCCCTCCCGAGGAGTGCCCATGACCGAGAGCCAGCGCGACGTCGTCGACGTCCTCACCGCCGACCATCGGGAGTTCGACCGTATCTTCACCGAGCTGGAGGACCTGCGCGGCCGATCGGAACCCGACGCGCTCCGACGCAAGCGCGAACTCGTGGCCGAGGTCACGATCGGGCTGGTCGAGCACTCGGTGGCCGAGGAGACCCAGCTCTATCCGCGCGTCGAGAAGCAGGTCGACAAGGACGAGGCGGAGCACTCCAAGGAAGAGCACGCCGAGGCCGAGGAGACGATGAAACGGCTCGAGCGGATGGACGCCGACGACCCCGAGTTCGACGGGCGGTGGCGGAGCTGATCCGCGAGATCCGCCACCACGTCGAGCACGAGGAGAGCCGGATGTTCACCGAGCTCCGCGCGTCCTTCAGCCGGAACGAACTCGTCGAGATGGCGGGGAAGGTCGAGGCGGTCAAGAAGATCGCCCCCACCCGCCCGCACCCGATGACTCCGAACGAGGCGGGGGTGCGGCTGGCAGTGGGACCGGTCGCCAGCCTGCTCGACCACCTGCGCGACGCGGTGAGCGGGCGGGGGAAGACCAGCGACTGACCCACATCGGCCTCCCGCGGGTTACCTTCGAACCGGTACCGAGCGGGAGGAGCGAGCCGGTGGAACCTGTCAGTCTGCTGGTGGGTGGCGTGCTGCTGGCAGTGGGCTTCGTGGCCGGTCGGATCGGTCGTCCTCGACCCACGCCTCCCCCGCCCGTGACGCCCTTGTGCGGCTGCGGCCACGCACTCAGCCAACACGACCGCGAGACCTCGACCTGCTACGCCGAACTGCGCCGCGACACCTTCGACCGGCGCGGCCGGTGGTCGGGGCACTCCTGGGTGCCCTGTACCTGCCGGCAGTACGTGGGCCCGCGGCCCATCGACGAGGTCTTCGCGCCACGACTTCTCCCGCCCGGCATCGACTGACGCAGGACCGGCTGGGCACTGTCGAGCGCAGTGGTTCTGCACCGGCTTGGGAGGGCACGTGACCGCCGGTCCTGATCCCCGCCAGGCACGCCGCCGGGCCGCCCTCCTCGCCGTGACCGAACCGGTCCGCACACTGGCCGGCGCAGGCGCACTGGCGGCGAGCTTCCCCCTGCTGCGGATGGCGCCTCGCGGGCAGCCGCACCCGGTGCTGGTCCTTCCGGGGCTGATGGCCTCCGATCTCTCGACGAAAACCCTGCGCAGCTGGGTGAGCCGGCTCGGCCATCCGGTCGTCGGGTGGGCCCTGGGGCGCAACCGGGGTCCGAGCAAGGAGGTCAACGCCGAACTCCCCGCCCTCGTCGCCCGGCTGGCCGCCGAACACGGTGCGCCGGTGAGCATCGTCGGCTGGAGCCTGGGCGGCATCTTCGCCCGGCGCCTGGCCCGCCGGGCACCGCGTCAGGTCCGCCAGGTCATCTCGCTGGGGTCGCCGTTGGCGCTCTCCGGACGACGACACGGCGCCGGCCCCGGCAGCCGGGTCTACCGGCGCTTCTCCCCCCTTCAGGTGGTCGACGGCACCCCCGGGCCGAGCGGCTTCCTCCCCCGGCCGCTGCCGGTGCCCAGCACCGCGGTGTACTCCCGCTGGGACGGCGTCGTGGACTGGCGGGCGTGCCGTCAGCAGCCCGGACCGAACAGCGAGAACGTCGCGGTGCGCAGCAGCCACCTGGGGATGGGGCACGACCCCGCCGTGCTCTGGATCGTGGCCGACCGGCTGGCCCTGCCGTCGGACGCCTGGCGTCCCTTCGAGCGCCCGACCCGGTTCGGGCTGGGCGCACTCTTCCCCGCGGAGGACTGACCGGCGCCGGCGCCTCCCCTATCCGGGGCGCAGGCCGGCGAGGGTGATCGGGACCAGTCGCCGCGCGGCAGCCTCTGAGGGGAGGTCCGCGGCTGCGCCCAGCGCGTGCAGGCAGTAGCTCGCCAGCTCGGCGGGCGCGACGTCAGCCCTGATCAAGCCCTCGCGCGCGGCCTCGACCAGCAGGTCCCGGACGAGGCCCCGCAGTCGTTCCTGGGCGCGGCCGACGTGCTCTCCCCGGTGGAGGAGCGCCCCGAGCTCCGGAGGACCCTGGCGCCCGCGGTGGTAGGTCATGACGGCGTAGGCGGTGAGCACGGAGCCCAGGCGCCCGGCCGGGGTCCCATCCCCGTTCCGGAGGGCCACGAGGTGGTCCAGGTGCGCAGTGACGTGTCGCTCGTGAGCCGCGACGAGGACGGATTCGACGTCCGGGAAGTACTTGTAGAGCGTGGCGCGCCCGATGCCGGCCGCCTCGGCGACCTGCGACATCGTCACCGCCAGCAGGCTCCGCTCGGCCACGAGCCGCCAGGCGGCGTCCAGGATCGCATCGAGCACGGCGCGGCGGTGCTCCTCGATCGTCTCGCTCCACAGCCGGGGCACGCGCGAACCATAGGGCTCGGCACACCCGCGACGCTATGCTGCGTACCAGACAAACTGTCTCGATCGGTGGGCCGCGCCTCGAGCGGGGTCCCGCCCCGACTTCCGGAGGACGGCCATGCCCGAGAACGACGACACCGCCGAGCACCGGGGCACCGCCTCCCCGCCCGGCATGCCGCTGTGGGTGAAGGCAGCCGCCGTCGTCGTCGGCCTCCTTCTCGTGGTGTACCTCGTCCTGCAGCTCACCGGCCTCGGCGGCGGGCACGGACCGGGCATGCACTCGTCGTCCGGGCTGCCCTCGGCCCCGGGCGAGGCGGAAATGCCCACGGCCGGCAGGTGACGTTGCCGCCTCCTCTCCGCAAGGCGGTCCTCACCACGCACGTCATCACGTCCGTGGGATGGCTGGGGGCCCTCGCCGCCTACCTCGCCCTCGACGTCGCGGCCGCCACGAGCCGGGACGCCGACGTGGCCCGTGGCGCCTACGTGGCGATGGAGGTCGTCGTCCTCTGGGTGATCGTGCCGCTCGCCCTCGCGTCGCTCCGCGTCGGCGTGATCAACGCTCTGGGCACGACCTGGGGCCTGTTCCGCCACTGGTGGGTCGTGGCCAAGCTCCTGCTCACCTTGGTCGCGACCCTCGTCCTGCTCGTGCAGGTCCCGGGCATTGAGTCGATGGCCGCGGCGGCCCGATCAGTGGCGGCTCCGGGCGAGCTGCCCGGGACCCTTCCGCACTCGATCGGCGGGCTGGTGGTGCTCGTCGTCGTGACGATGCTCTCGACCTACAAGCCGCGCGGTCTCACGCGGTACGGCTGGCGACGGCAGCACGCCGAGCGCGGCAGGCAGCGCGGCGAGCCCACGGCCGTGCGGCCGTAGGCTCCCGCTCCGACCCTGCTCCGTCAGTGGTGGTACTGGTGGACCACGGCGTGCCCCTTGCCGCGGGCGATGAGCCACCGGTTGACCGGCACCGTCACGACGAACGCGACCGCCAACGCAAAGGCCAGAGAGCCCCAGAACAGCAGCGACGTCAGCCCGGCGTCCATGGCCCCCGGCACGAGCAGCATGATGCCGTTGTCCACGATCTCCATGACGGTGATGGACAGGGTGTCCGCGGCGAAGGCCACCCGCAGCGCGGCCCGGAGAGGCAGCCCGGAGCGCAGCACCGGGGCGATGGTCAGCGAGTAGCCGAAGAAGAAGGCCAGCGTCACGGCCAGCGCGATGGTGGCGCCGTCGGACCAGCCGAGCGCCGTGCCGATGACCATGCCGAGCACCTCACCGATCGCACACCCGGTGAGGCAGTGCAGCGTCGCGCTGACCGCGAGCCGGCTGAGCTCCCGCCGGGCGTCCAGGTTCCCGGCTCCGTCGGCGTGCGTCGTCAGGTGGTGGTCGTGCATGCCCACGTCCGTCCCCATCCATCAGAATGTCGATGCCGTCCGGTATACCCCCCCAGGGTATCCGCCGCAAGCCTCTACGCCGTCACGGCCGTCCAGCCGGAGCGGTGCGGGCATACGTGTACTGGTATACCCTCGGGGGGTACCGACCGGAGCGAGGGGGTGGCGGATGCGCGAAGTGTGGGGGGCGCTCGTCGCCCTCACCGCCGTCTTCCTCCTGCACGGAGTGCAGTGCGCGGGCCACGACTCCTCGTCACGGACCGACGAAAGCGCCACGACGGCCCTGTCGTCACTGGCTCCAGCCGCCTCCGGCCTGCACCATTCCCCCTCGGAGGTGGGAGCACACGCATCCCCGGTGGCGTCGGACCGGATCGGACCGGGATCTGCGGAGACGCAGCAGCCGCACCGCTCCCCCGGTGAACTGGCGGCGGTCTGTCTCGCCGTCCTCTCGGCCGGACTGGCGCTCCTGGTCGCTCTGCTGCTCCGGCCGGGAACCGTTACCGGGCAGTCCCGGTCATGGGCCTGGGCGCAGCGCTGGGCCAGCGCACCAGCTCTGCTGCGACCACCGGATCTCTTCACCCTCTGCGTCCTACGGAACTGAGCCGCCCTGCCGTGCCGCCGGATCCACCGACGCAACGGCTTCCACCGACCGCTCAGACCTCACCCCAGGAGACCGCAGTGAATGCACCGACCCGTTTCTCCCGCCTGCTCGGAGCCGCCTTCGTGGCAGGAACGATCACCCTCACCGGCTG
>JALYMS010000018.1 GCA_030773535.1 Actinomycetota bacterium
CCGTCTCGCCCTCGAGGTCGAGGACCAGCCGGAGGACGCCGTGCGTCGAGGGGTGCTGCGGCCCCATGTTGACGACGAGGCGCTCCTCGCCGTGCGGATCGGCGAAGGTCAGGTCCCAGTCGCCACCGGTGACGGTGTAGACGCGTCCCTCGGTGGTCTCGCGCGAGCCGGCGTACGGGTCGGTCGGGTTGTAGGTGGTGCTCATCGGTACGCCTCTCTCACCTGTACGCACGTCGCGTGTCCGGCGGCGGGATCACGGCGTCGTGGTATTCGACCGGCACCCCGCCCAGCGGATAGTCCTTGCGCTGCGGATGCCCGTCCCAGTCGTCGGGCATCATGATCCGGGTCAGGTCCGGATGTCCGTCGAAGACGACGCCGAACATGTCGAACGTCTCGCGCTCGTGCCAGTCCGCCGTCGGGTAGCTACCGGTCACCGACGGGACGTGCGGGTCCTCCGCCGTCACGGCGACCTCGAGCCGGATCCGCCGTCGGTAGGTCATGGACGTCAGGTGGTAGACGACGTGCAGCCGCGGCCGCTCCGGGGTGGCGGCGGGGCCGGCGCTGTCGAGGTAGTCGACACCGGAGACGCTGCTGCACAGCTCGAAGCGCAGCGCCTCGTCGTCTCGCAGCGCCTGCACCAGGATCGGCAGGTGCTCCCGTGCCACGAAGTAGGTGATCTCCCCCCGGTCGACCAGCACCCGCTGCACCGCGGCCGCGTAGGTGGCCTCGCCCACGGCCTCGATCAGGGCGTCGGTGACCTCGTCGAAGTACCCGCCGTAGGGCCGGTCGGTCGTGTGCAGGGCGACCGCGCCGCCGGGCTCGACGCGCACCAGGCCGCCGAAGCCGGAGGTGTCGCCGCTGGCGCTCACACCGAAGGCGCCCTTGCGGAAGCCACCGGAGGGCGCCGAGGCGTCCCCGTATCCGGCCTCCTTGCGGCCGGGTACGACCTCGCCGCCGTCGTTGCTCATCGCCGGTCCCCCGACCCTGGCAGCAGGACGGCGTTCCCGCCGCGCTGGTCCATGCCGAACTGGCCGGTGCGACCCTCGGCAGCCGCCTGCTCGTAGGCGCGGCGGGCGTTCTTGTCCACGCGAACGGTCGAGGGCATCTCGACGAGGAGGTCCTTCGCCCGGCCCTCCTCCCGCTCGCGCTCGAGCTGGCGGGCCCGCTTGGCGCCCAGCGGCTCGTGCTGGATCTTGTGGTGCAGCTTGAGGATGGCGTCCATGAGCATCTCCGGCCGCGGCGGGCAGCCGGGCAGGTACATGTCGACGGGGACGATGTGGTCGACGCCCTGGACGATCGCGTAGTTGTTGAACATGCCGCCGGAGCTGGCGCAGACGCCCATCGCCAGGACCCACCGCGGCTCCGGCATCTGGTCGTAGATCTGCCGCAGGACCGGCGCCATCTTCTGGCTCACCCGGCCGGCGACGATCATCAGGTCGGCCTGCCGCGGCGACGCGCGGAACACCTCCATGCCGAACCGGGCCAGGTCGTAGCGGCCCGCACCCGAGGCCATCATCTCGATGGCGCAGCAGGCCAGGCCGAAGGTGGCCGGCCACAGCGAGGACTTGCGCGTCCAGTTGACCAGCTTCTCGACCGTCGTCAGCAGCACCCCGCTGGGCAGCTTCTCCTCGAGACCCATCAGAGCACCCCTAGTCCCACTCGAGTCCGCCGCGACGCCAGACGTAGGCGTACGCGATGAAGACCGTTCCGATGAAGACGACCATCTCGATCAGCCCGAAGACCCCGAGCGCGTCGTTGGCGACCGCCCACGGGTAGAGGAAGACGATCTCGATGTCGAAGACGATGAAGAGCATCGCCGTCAGGTAGTACTTGACCGGGAACCGTCCGCCGCTGAGCGGCTGGTGCACCGGCTCGATCCCGCACTCGTAGGCGTCGAGCTTCGCCCGGTTGTACCGGCGCGGCCCGATCAGGGGCGCCGCGGCGACGGAGAACAGGGCGAACCCTGCAGCCAGCGCGAAGAGCCCGACGATCGGGACGTAGTTCGAGAGCATCAGCGGCACCCTACGGTGAGGACGATTCCGTTCCGCGCAGGCGGGAAGCGGACCGAGGCTGTGATGTGAGGCACGTCTGAATGCTGGCCCCACGTCACCTCAGCCCTTGTGAACTGGTTCACAAAGTCTGCGCTTCCCGAGTCTAGGCCGCCGGTACGCCGCAGACCACCAACCCCTGGAAAGGCCGTGCCCCGGTGTGGTGCGCCCGTCAGGACGCCGTCACGACGGCGGGCCCCCAGCCTGGCCGAGCACGGCGCGGACCTCGGCGTCCGAGGTCTCGGAGAAGTCGGCGTAGGCCTGGCCGACCGCCCGGAAGGCGAGCGGCGCGGACAGGCAGACGAGCTCGTCGACGTCGTCCGCCATGGCCGAGCAGGCTGCCGGTGACCCGACGGGGACGGCGGCGAGGACGGCGCGAGGAGCCTGCCGCCGGACCGCGACGACGGCCACGCGCATGGTGGCGCCGGTGGCGAGGCCGTCGTCCACGACGATGACGGTCCGGCCGGTCACCGCCACCGGCGGCCGGCCGCCGCGGTAGGCCTCCTCGCGGCGACGCAGTTCTCCGAGCTCGCGCTCCCGTACGGCCTCGAAGGTCTCCGGGGCGACGTTCGCGGCAGCGAGCACGCTCTCGACCCGGACGGTCTCGACCGCGTCGCCCACCGCCGCGATGGCTCCCATCGCCAGCTCCGGTTGCCACGGCAGGCCCAGCTTGCGGACGACGAGGACGTCGAGTGGCGCGGCCAGCGCCTGCGCCACCCCGGCCGCGACGAGGACTCCACCCCGCGGCAGTCCGAGCACGACCGTGTCCGCGGGCCAGGGTGCGGCGGCCCTCAGCTGCTTCCCGAGGGCGGACCCGGCGGCCTGCCGGTCGGCGTAACGCATGTCCCGAGCCCGACAGCGACCTCAGAGGGGCTGCGGCGCCGGCGCAGGCGCCGGCGCGGTGGGGTCCGTGGGACCCGGCACCGGATAAGGCGCCGGCATGGGCGGCGGGATCGGGTCGGTCGGGGACGGCGAGGGGCCCGGCGGCTGCGGCACCGGCGGCGGCAGGGTCGTCATGCGCCGACGCTAGCCCCGGAGACGCGCCTGGAGTGTCGCTTTCAAGCACGATCACCCGCGCACCCGGCGGTCTCCGGGTCGGTCGACCCCGATTCTCAGAGCGTCGACCAGAAGGACAGGTACGAGCGGTGCAACCAGTCGTCGACCCACGCACGGTCGGGCTCGGGTGGAACGGCGGAGCTCGTGCGCAGCGCCGTCAGGCGGTTCTCGACATCCGTGATCGCGTCCAGCACCTCGGCCAACCGCACCTCCCCTCGTCGCACCGATCGGAGCTGGGTCCGGTCGGGTTCGGGCACCGGCAGGCTGATCCGGCCCGTGGTGAGCAGCTCGACGCCCTGCATGCCCAGACGGAGCGCGTGCATCGCGTACTTGGTGTCGTAGCCGTGCTCGACCACCAGCTCGGGACGGTCGGTGTGGGCGCCGACCTCGCCGGTTATGGCCGCCTTCTGGGCCTGCAGGTAGCCGAGGAACCGCTCCCCCGCGAGGGCCGACACGAACCGGTGCGCGTTGGCGGTGAGCTCCGCTCCGACCTCGTCGCGGTAGAGCACCTCGTCATCGGGCACGAACAGCAGCAGCAGAACCGAGGGGTTGCCGGCCAGCGCGAGCCGCGACCACTTGCGGGCGGAGTAGATGACGACGTCGAGGTCCCCCGCGCCCGACCGGTTCGCCAGCCCGCCCGGGAGGTCCCAGACGGTGTGGCGATGGAACTGCTCGAACTCGACCGTGGCGGTGCGCGACAGGCCCGATGGAACCCGGGCGAGCCCGGTGACGAACTGCGGTGGCTCCAGGCAGAGACCCATCTCATCGCGGTCGTCCTGCCCGCGAACGGACGTGCCGTGCACGCCCGACCCCACCTGCGCCCGCAGCACCGTGCCCCGCTCGGCGATGCGCCGCGCCTCCTCCGAGGCATGGGGATGGGCGTAGGCCGGAGGGAGCGAACGGGACCCCCGGATGACCGCGGGCCCGGCGGGCTGCACGGTCACACCCGGCGGGCCCGGTGCAGCGCGACGATGCCACCGGTGAGGTTCCGCCACGCCACGTCCCCCCAACCCGCGGCCTGCACCCGGGCGGCCAGGGCCGCCTGGTCCGGCCACGCGCGGATCGACTCGGCGAGATAGAGGTAGGCCTCTGGATTGCTGCTGACCGCCCGGGCGATCCGCGGCAGCGCCTTCATCAGGTACTCGGTGTAGACGGTCCGGAACGGCGTCCACGTGGGACTCGAGAACTCGCAGACGACCAGCGTCCCGCCGGGCCGGGTCACCCGGCGGAACTCGCGGAGGGCGGCGTCGGGGTCCGCCACGTTGCGCAGGCCGAACGAGATGGTCACGGCGTCCACGCTCTGGTCGGCGAGCGGGAGCGCCATCGCGTCGCCGGCCACCTTGGGCACGGGCCGCGCCGCACCGGCCCTCAGCATGCCCTGCGAGAAGTCGCAGGCGACCGCGTAGGCCCCGTCCGCGGCGATCTCCACCGTCGAGACCGCGGTCCCGGCCGCGACGTCCAGCACGGTCTGGCCGGGGCGGGCCTCCAGCGCCTCCCGCGTCGCCCGGCGCCAGCCGGCGTCCCGCCCGGCGGAGAGCACGGTGTTGGTCAGGTCGTAGCGGCGGGCGACCCGGTCGAACATGGCCGCGACGTCGGCCGGCCGCTTGTCCAGCCCGGCCCGGAGACCTCCGGGGTGCGCACCGTCGGTCGGCCGCGCGGGATCTCGCCGGTCTGCCACGGCCGGGACGCTACAAGGCCTCCTACGCTGGACCGGTGACCGCGGCCGCCCTCAGTTCCGTCGAGGCCGCCCTGCACACCGTCACCACCGCGCACTGCGGGGACACCGCGTCCCTGATCGACCGGCTGCCGACCGACGGCGCACTGTCCTGGGTCCGCCGCGGCGAGGGGCTGATCGGCTGGGGCGAGGCCGCGCGCCTGGAGGTGTCCGGCCCGGGCGCGCTGGCCGAGGCGAGCACCTGGTGGGCGGACCGGACCGCCGAGGTCGAGGTCCACGACGCCGTCGGGCTGCCGGGCACCGGGCCGGTCCTCTTCGCCAGCATCGCCTTCGACCCCGCCGTCGGGACGTCGGTGTTCGTGGTCCCCGAGGTCGTCGTCGGCCGGCGGAACGGCGTGGGGTGGGTGACGACCACCGTCGGCGCCGCTCCCCCGGCCGAATCCCTGTCCCCGGTCGGTCCGCCCGACGAGGACCCGACACCCCGGCTCCGGTACGCCGACGGGGCCCTCGACCCGGCCAGCTGGAGCGCGGCGGTCGCGACGGCCGTCTCCCGCATCGACGCCGGGCAGCTGGCCAAGGTCGTGCTCGCCCGTGACCTGCTCGTGTCGTCCGATGTCCCGCTCGATCCGCGGCGGCTGCTGCGCCGGCTGGCCGACCGATTCCCGGACTGCTGGACGTTCGCCGTCGACGGTCTGCTGGGCGCCACCCCGGAACTGCTCCTGCGGCGCACCGGGCGCCAGCTGTCGGCGCGGGTGCTCGCCGGAACTGCTCCGCGCGGCGCCGGGGCCGCCGACGAGCGGCTGGCGGCGGCGCTCCGGAGTTCGGCCAAGGACCGCGCGGAGCACGACCTCGCCGTCGAGTCGCTGGTCCGCGCCCTGGCACCGTTCTGCTCGACGCTCGATGCCCCCGAGGAGCCCGACCTCCTCACCCTGGCCAACGTGCGGCACCTTGCCAGCGACGTCACCGGGGTGCAGCGCCGGCACGGGTCGCGGGGCCGGGCCGGGCTGCTGGAGCTCGTGGCAGCCGTGCATCCCACCGCAGCCGTCTGCGGCACCCCGACCGAGGACGCCGCGGCCACGATCGCCGAGCTGGAAGGGATGGACCGGGGACGCTACGCTGGACCGGTGGGCTGGCTGGACTCCCGCGGCGACGGCGAGTTCGGCCTCGCGCTGCGGTGCGCCGAGCTCATCGGGGACTCGGGTGTCCGGCTGTTCGCCGGCTGCGGGATAGTCGCGGGCTCCGACCCGGCAGCGGAGCTGGCCGAGACACAGTCGAAGTTCGCCGCGTTCCAGGCCGCGCTCGAGGGCTGACCACTCCGAGCGCCCCCCGGACGCACCCGGCAGCGCTCCTCGAGATCGGGGCGCCGCCGGTGGGTCGGAGCCGGTGTGCGAAGTGTTCCTCAGAAGCGGGAGTTGCCCGTGACCGGCTTGGTGCAGTTCTCGTGCTGCTTCTTCGGCTTCGCGGGCTCGCAGAAGAAGACCGGCTTCACGCCGTGCTCCAGCACGATGAAGGCGTCCGGTCCGTTGCCGCCGTTGGTGTGGGCGACGGAGCTGGGACCGTCCTGCTCCACATCCGCCGCGGAGGCCGCGGGGGCGACGGCGATCGAGCCGAGGCCGGCGATGCCGGCGACAGCCAGGGTGAGGGCGAAGCGGCGGGCGGTGAGAGCCATCTCGGTGTACATGTCGTCTCCTTGACTTGCCGGGTCCGGGGGTGGGACCCGGTGACAGAGACGACGATGGGCGGCCTACCGCAGGGCTCCCCCGAGGGAACCGCAAGAAAGCCGCAAGATGGAAAAGTCTGTCGCCGGGCCTTCCAGCGGGCTAGGAGAGGGCGCGGGCCGCCGCCGCCCGAAGCTGCCGGGCCAGCTCCGCCTCGGCCCGCTGATCGGTGCGGACGACGACGACGCGCGGTCCGCCCAGCGCGAGCACCGCGGCGAGCCCTTCCGGCGCGGTCACCTCGCTCGCCGACCAGCCGAGCGACTGCGCCACGGAGACGAGGTCCCTGCCGTGCGGCGTTCCGAACACCCGCCGGTAGGCGCCCGCGTGCCGGTCGTCACCGGTCTCGAGCTGGGCGAAGATGCCGCCACCGTCGTTGTCCGGGACGACGACCGTCAGGTCGGGCGCCGTCTCCCCCTCGCCGAGGAGCAGGCCGGTCAGGTCGTGCAGGAACGTCAGGTCGCCCATCAGCGCGAACGCCGGGCCGGTGCGGGTCCGCCCGTGCACGAGGGACGCGCCGACGGCGGTGGAGATGGTGCCGTCGATGCCGGCGACCCCGCGGTTGGCGAGCACGGTGAGGTCCCCGCGCGGCACGGCCAGGCGGTCGACGTCCCGCACCGGCGTCGAGGAGCCCAGCACCAGCGACGAGCCCGGCGGGAGCGCGGCCACGACGTCCCGTGCCAGGCGGGCCGCGGTCAGGCCCGGCCCTCCGTCGAGCACCGAGTCGACCGCACTGCCCACGGCCGCCGCCGCCGTCCGCCACTCCTGGGCCCAGCCGCCGTCGGTCGCGCCGCCCACCCCCGTTCCGGCCGGGACGTCGAACCCGACCCGGGCACTCGACCGTCCGGCGTCGGCCCACCGCGGGGCGAGGGCGACGGTCTCGACCTCGACGTCCGGATCCGCCAGCAACGCGCCGACCGGGCGGGAGAGCGTCGGCCGGCCGACGACGACGACCCGGTCGGGCCGGTGCGCCGCCAGCCAGCCGGGGCTCCCGAGCAGCAGCGCACCGGCCCGCACAGCTTCCCTCGTCCACGCCCCGCTGCTCGGCTCGGCGACGACTGGCCAGCCGGCGGAGTGCGCATTCTCCCCGGCGATCCGGCCCCGGGACGGCGGCCCGTCACCGGCAACGACGAGCGTGCGCCCCCCGCGGACGGCCGTCCCCGAC